>DATBBD010000323.1:0-13620 GCA_036271175.1 Polyangiaceae bacterium
GAGCTCCATCGTGTAGTAAGGTTCGATGCCGTCGACGCCGTAGTCGTATGCTGCGACGATGCGCGGGTGAGCGAGCTGGGAGAGCGTGTGGAATTCGCGCTCGAAGAGCTGAACCGCGCGGCGCCGTCGGTCGACGTTGGGTTCGTTTCGTAGTCGTTTCAGCGCGACTCGCTTCCCGCTCAGCGTGTCTTCCGCTTCGTACACGATCGCGACGCCACCCTCGCCAATGGTCCGAAGAATCAGGTACTGCCCGCCCACAGCCTGCACGGCCCTCATTTCCGAACTCGCGCGCATTTGCGTTCCTACAATCGTGACATCGAGCCACTCGCCGGACTAGCGGGTCAGAACCGCACCAGTTCCGATGATCGGCGTCGAGAGCTGTGTGGGAACATCCGTGTGCGACTCTCACAATGGTCACGATCGTCGGTATTGCGGCGCTCCTCGGACCAGGGGTGGCCATTTTCGGCAGCGAGGCCCTATATCGCGCTCGGACGATGAAAACCGTGCGCATCCTGCTCCAGACGACGATTGCCGAAACCGTGGACGACTGGCACATCGGTCGATTCTCGCTTCTCCAACGGCACCTTGCGTCGATCCACGACGACGGCGTGCGGTTCGATGTCGTCGGCCGCAACGTCGAGCGGGGTGCTGATGGAGCCGACCGTGTGCTCTCGAAGCTAGCCGAATCGGATTTCGACGAGCTCTGGATCTTCGCGGTGGACGTCGGTGACGGGCTCACCCGCGCCGACTGCGCCGGCATCGACGCATTCCGACGTCGCGGAGGCGGCGTGCTCACCGCACGCGATCACCAGGACCTCGGTTGTTCGCTGCTGACGCTCGATGGCGTGGGACCCGGCAATTTCTTTCATACCAAGAATCCAGATCCCGTCCTGCACAACCGGTGCATCGATGACACCGAGACGACCGCGATCTCGTGGCCGAACTTTCACTCGGGGTCGAACGGAGACACGCAGCGCGTGACGCCCGTGTTGCCCGTGCACGAGCTCTTGTCGAACCCGGCTCGCCGAGGAGGCGTAGTCGAACGGTTCCCGGCGCACCCGCACGAAGGCGCAGTGGGCGTTCCGGCCGAGTCGAGCGTGGCGCGCGTCATCGCGACGGGCACGAGCAAGCGTACCGGGCGCGCCTTCAACCTCGCGGTCGCCTTCGACCGCGAGCGCGACGGCGAGGGTCGACTGCTGGGGAGGGCGGTCGCCGAGTCGAGCTTCCACCACTTCGCAGACTACAACTGGGACACGCGAACGGGCGCGCCGTCGTTCGTGACGGAGCCGCCGAGTCTCGCCACCGCGAACGATCCCTCGTTGCTCGACGACATCAAAGCCTACGTTGCGAACGTCGCGCGGTGGCTTCGTCCGGCGGGCGCGCGCTAGAATTTTTCCGACCGGTTCGTTGCGCCGACTCCACGCTCTACGTGCAGAGAGAGGCGCAGTAGAGCGCTGGCCGCCGTACGCAAGCGGAGGGTTCGGCACGGGAAGGGACGCGTGACGGCCGCGCACGGCGGGAACCCGCGCGCATACGACATCGTATTCGACCCCGCGGACCCGAACGACGTCTTCCTCAAATTCGATTTTTGGGGTGCGGCCCGCACGCGAGACGGCGGTAAGACGTGGGAGTACGCGTGCTCGGAACTGTGGGGCGTTCATTCGACCGACACCGTGACGACGACGTCGCTCATCGTTCCCGGAGGACGGCTTCTCGTCGCGGCTCATTCCCAAGGCCTGCTCGTCACCGACGATTTTTGCGACTGGCAGCGCGTGAGCGCCCTCGCAGGGAACGTCTACGACATTCAGCGGGGGAACTCGGGGCTTCTCGCGATCGCAGAAGTGTCTCGGCTCGACGCTTCGGTGAGCACGGCCCAGGGTGGCGTTTTTCAAAATACCGATGGCGGCGATCATTGGCAGGAGCTCGGGCGCGATCTTCCTGCGGATTTTCTCGGCGAAAGCGTCTTGCAAGCCCCGTCGGATTCGAACCGCTTGTACGTCGGCGGCAGCATCATCAACGGACCGACGAACAACATCGTGGTCGAGCATTCGACGGACGGCGGGGACACGTGGTCGCGCACGATCGTCGGCGTGAACGGCCTCGACGCCAATACGAATTGGGACGCGCACCTGCGGCTCGTGCTTCCCACGAACCCCGACGTGGTGTTTCTTTGGCTCGACGGTGAAGAGGGGCAAGGGACGTGGTTTTCCGACCAGATCTGGTATTCCCAGGACGGCGGCGAATCCTTCGCGCCGCTCTTCGTCGGAACGGGAGATCTTCCGGGGTTTTCGTTGTCGCCCGACGGAAAAACGATCGCTCTCGCCGGTCCGGGAAGCCCGGATCCGAAGCGCGGCGGCCTCGTCTTCCCCGACGGAATTCAGACGGCAAGTCTGGATGACGCCCTGGCGCGCGGTCAGAGCGCGTTCCAAAAAATCTACGATCAACAGGTGTGGGCGCTCAATTGGACCTCGAGCGGGCTCTATGCAGGGAACGACGATTTCACTCCCGGAGGCGTGCCTCCGCCCTTCACGTTCGGTGTTTCACACGACGCGGGACATTCGTTCGACCGCATCATGAGCATCTGCGACGTCACATTTCCACACTGCGCCGCGAGCTCGACGATGCAGGTGTGCGTGACGCCCGTGGACTCGCAAAGCCCCGGGCAGGGTGGATACGAAAATGACGTGTTGAAGAGCGACCGATGCGTGAACCCACCCAACGCGGACGCCTCTGCTGCCGGCGTACGCTCTCGGACCGCCGACGCCAGTGTCTCTTCGACGGACACTGCGGAAAAGAGAGTCGGTTCGGGTGGTGGCTGCGCGATGTCGTTGCCCCGTCGACGCAGCCAGGGCACCGACGTTGCCGTTCTCGTGGTCGCTGCACTGGCCGCGTCTCGGCGCGGCACACGCCGGCGGCCGCGGTGTTCCGCACTGCGACCGCACCCCGAAATGCCGCGCCGGCCGAGTCGGCCTACACCCGTCGCCCTCGAAGCTCGCGCGAGCGCACGAGGCCCAATTTCGCGAGTTTCGTGAGAAACAGCGGCACGAAAGCTCGCGAACACTTAGCCGAGTCTGCCACCCACATCGCGTATCCGTGTCGGCGGAGGGGCGGACTTGCTACGGTGTGTGTGACGATGGCTCAAGGGGAAGTTCGGCGGACGGCGTTCGAGACGGCCCGACTGAAGATGGCGCGCGTCCAAGTGGACGCGGCGAACGCGAAGTCCACGGCGTTTCGATTGATCACGCAGATCGTCGCCGAAGCGCTCGCGGTGGAGCGTTCCGGGATCTGGTTCCTCGAAGATCTCGACCGCTCCCTCCGCTGCGCCGATCTCTTCATTGCGTCCGACAAGCGACACGAGCCAGGCGGCGCCCTCACGTCGAGCGACTACCCGGTTTACATGAAGGCGCTGCGCGAGCGTCGAGCCATCGTCGCGGACGACGCGCTCCACCATGAAGACACACGCGAGCTCGCGGAGAGCTATCTCGTGCCGAACGGGATCACGTCGATGCTCGACGCGCCGATCATCCGAAAGGGTCGCGTGATCGGCGTCGTCTGTCACGAACACGTCGGGCCCAAGCGCGTGTGGACCGAGCGCGAGATTGATTTCGCCGGCTCCGCGGCGGACATGGCAGCGCTCGTGCTCGAGCAAGCCGACCGCGTGGAGCTCGAAGCCGCGCTGAAAATCCGCACCGAAGAGCGGCTCGAGAACCAAAAATTGGACGCGATGAGTCTCATGGCTCGGTCGGTGGCGCACGACTTGAACAACGTCCTCGTCGCGTGCGTCGGCGTTGCCGACCAGTTGAAACGGGGCGGCCGTGCCGACTCGGCGGAGCTCGCGGAGAGTCTGTTCGCCGCCGCCGAGGCCGGTAAGCGCCTCAGTCGGAAGCTCCTCGACGTCGGGCTTCGCGAGCAACAGACGACGGAGTCCGCCGACATCGGCAAGGTGTTGAACGGCCTGCTCTCGACGCTGCGTTCGCTCGCAGGGCCCAAGGTCGAGATCATCGCGCACGTGCGCGATCGCGCGACGCCGGTGCGTCTCTCGGAGAGCGACCTCGAGCGCATTTTCTTGAACCTCGTCGCGAACGCACGCGACGCAACCTCGGGGTCGGGTCGCGTCGACATCACGGTGCGCGCGGCGGAACCCGACGACGACGTGGCCCCCGATTTCGTGATCCTCGAAGCGGCCGACAACGGGTCCGGAATGGACGCGCGCACTCGCGAGCACTTGTTCGAGCCTTATTTCACCACCAAACCGGACGGTCACGGTCTCGGGCTCCCGACGGTCTACGGCATCGTCCGGCGCGGCGGTGGCACGATTCATGTCGCGAGCGAGCTCCGCCGCGGATCGAGTTTTCGGATCGCGTTGCCTCGCTATGTTCCGTGAGCACACGCGGGGCGCCGCGCGATCGCGCACGTCGTTCAATCGAACGTGTAGCGCGCGGAGTCGACCGTGACGACGAGCCACCGCTCGCCGGTCTCGAGTCGCTGGAACACGTACAGCTCGGGGTCTCTCCGGACGCGCCCGTCGCGCTGGCCGCGTTCCACGGCGTCGCGGATCCCTCGATCCGGGAAGAGGTGACTCGCGACCGTCTGATTGCCGTGCAGCCCGGCGCCCACGCCGACGCCGAGCGCGTCGGTAGAGAGCACGATTTTGCCTCGGTGATCGACGAGCGCCGCGCTTCGGTAGCCCTCGACGTCCCGAAAATCCAGGAGACCGAGCACGTCGTCGAGCCTCACGTGCGCCGCGGCGACGCCCGCGAGCTTGCCGTTCGCGTCGTAGAACGCTCGCGAACAGGGGACGACGAGCCGCCCGCTCGTGGCGTCGGGGTAAGGAAGCGACCACGTCACGCTCCGGTGAGCCGCGGCCGCGACGTACCACGGCCGTTTTTTCGCATCGTAGCCCGTCGGGAAAAACGTGTTGCCCGGATACACGAGCACGATGCCCGACTCGAAAGCGAGGTCGGTCCACAAGAGCGACGACTTCGCGCGCGCCGCGTCGTGTTGGGCTAGCGGTGCCGCCGAGAGCACCTCGTCGCCGGCTGCGGCGCGCGCCGACGTCCGGGCGAGCAACCCTTCGAAGTCGGAGAGCCGGGTGAGCACCGGCGCGACGCCGGCGTCGGTGGCGTCGGGCGAACGCACCGACACCGCTCGCTCGAACGTGACACGCTGGCCGTATCGGGGAACGACCTCCGCGGTATCGGTGGCGGCGATGTCGGCGGGCGCGAGCGGTTTTTGCGCCGTGCCCGGCGGCCGCCGCAAGATCTCGGCGGCGGTGTCGGCGACGCTTTCCACGAGCAGATCGACGCCGTCGAAGCGCGCATCCAGATTGCGTGCGGCTTGACCGGTGCGGGCGGTCAAGGCCGACAGGCGTTCGGCGTGGCGCGCCGCGAGCTCGTGCGTATGGAGCTGGCGCACGAGCGAGAACACGACGTACGCGCTCGACAGCAAGAGCAACGCGGAAAACGCGCCGAACACCACCGCCGGCCGGCGTTTGAGACGTCGCCAGAGAACCATCCACCAGGGATCCTCGAGCACGCTGACCGCCTCGTCTCGATCGAAGCGCCGCACGTCCGACGCAAAGTCTTCGACGGAGCGATAGCGCTGCTCGGGATCACTCGCCGTCGCTTTCAGGACGATGTTCTCGAGCCCTGCCGGAATCGGCTCGCCGAAGCGGTGCACGAGCCTCGGCGGGATCGCCATCGCCGCGGCAGTGAGTTGTTGCAGGGTCAATCCTTGGCGCGGCGGACTGAGCGTCGAGAGCTCGGCGAGCATCATCCCGAGGGCATACTGGTCGGAAGCCGGCGTCACCGGTTCGGCGCGGGCTTGCTCGGGCGACATGTAGCTCGGTGTCCCGACGATCTCGCCGACCTGCGTGACGTCGGGTCCGACGTCGGGCGAGAGCCGTACGGAGAGCGGGTCGTCTTCCGCTTCGCTCGTCACACGCGCGACGCCCCAGTCCATGACGTAGACCTCGTTATGCACGCCGAGCATCACGTTGTCCGGCTTCAAGTCGCGGTGCACCACCCCGCGCGCGTGTGCGTATTCCACCGCGTCGCACACCTTGAGAAATCGCTCGAGCCGGCTGTGCAAATCGTGAGGCTGGGCGCGGCACGCGGCGGCCGACGCCGCGCAAGCATCCAGATAGTCGCTGAACGTCTGCCCTTCGACGAGCTTCATCGCGAACGCGAGCTTCCCGTCGCGGGTGGCGAGCAGCTCGTAAAACGGGACGATGTTCGGATGCTCGAGCTGGGCGCCGAGCTGCGCTTCGACGATGAAGCGGCGCAAGGTCCGCTCTCCGAGCTCGCCTTCTGCGAGCACCTTCACCGCCACGCTCCGGCGGAGTAGACGGTCTTGCGCGCTCAAGACGGCGCCCATCCCACCTCGCCCGATCTCCATGCCTACGTCGAAGGAGTCTTCGAGACGGCTCGTCACCTCTCCCTTTCGGAGCGCGCGCTCGACCCGCTCCGGCGACCGCACGACCCACCGCGAGCGGGAATCCCGTGGTTCGTTGGAGTCGTTCACCGAACTCGGATTGTGCCCTAGAGTCGGCGTCGAGGAAATGGTGCGGCCCCGGAAGGCATCGACGGCGGGTCGGAACAATGGCGGAGAGTGAGCCGGTAGCGGCCTTGGCGGACGGCACGCGCATGCGCTTTCGCCAAGTGGCCGCCGTCGCGTTCGTCATCGCCCTGTCGATTCGATTGGCGAGCATCTCGACGGTGCTCCCGCTCATCCACCACCCGGACGAGCCCACCAACGAACACGTCGTCGTGCGCGTGGCTCGCGAGCCGACGATGAGCCCGGTTTTCTTCCACTACCCCACGCTGCTTTTCTACGTTCAGGCGGCAGTTCTTCGCACCTTCGAAGTCGTAACGAGAACCCACGTCGACCCCGCGCACGTCGTGAGTAGCGGCAACGCACGCACGACCGCGCCCGGCTACTGGATCGCCGCGCGCACCGTCACCGCGCTCCTCGGAAGCGGCCTGGTCGCGATGGCCGCGTGGTTCGCCGCGGTCGTGACCGAGTCGTCGTCCATCGGCGTCGTGGTCGGCGCTTGGGCGGCGTTCTCACCGCTCCTCGTCGAGGACAGCCGCTATTTGACACCCGACACGTATGCCGCGTTCTTCGTGATGGCGGCGCTCGTGGGCGCGGTGCGCATCGCGGAGGGCGCCACCTGGCGCGGGTACGTCTTCACGGGCGCGATGGTGGGGCTCGCGGCGGGGTCCAAGTACAACACCGCCCTCGTCTCGGTCGCCGTGATCGTCGCGCACTTCGGCCGCGGCTTTCGAAGGGGGCTCACCGACGTTCGGCTCGTTCTGGCCGGGATGGTTTCGGTCGTCGTGTTCTTCATGGCCAGTCCCTTCGTGGTGTTCGACTACGCGCATTTTCGAAAGGATTTCCTTTTCGAGCAGCGACACTACGAGCGCGGTCACCTCGGAGCCGAAGGCAACTCCTTCGCCTTCAACGCGCTGACCCTCTGGGAGTCGGAGCACTTCAGGCTTCTCGGATTGCGGCTCCTCGTGTTCGTTCGCGAGCGTCGCGTGTTGCGAGCGACTCTGACGCTCCTCTCGTTTTCGGTCGCGTATCTCGCGCTCTTGTCGGGGTTCAAGGTCCATTTCTATCGGAATCTGGTTCCGGTGATGGCGCCGCTCTTGGTGCTCTCGGGGCTCGGACTATCGGCGGCGCTTCGTCGCCTCGACGTTCCCGCGAAACGCGCACAGATCGCCCTCGCGGCCGCTGCCGTTCTCTTCACGATCCAGCCCGCCCTGGCGATACTCGCGACGATTCACGAACGGCGGATCGACCGGCGCGCCCCTGCCGAGCTCTGGATCGCGAACCATTTACCGGCCGGGGCGAGCGTGGTCGTCGAAGCCTACGGCCCCTGGGTGGATCCGAATCGCTATCAAGTCAGGGGCACGTCGCTTTACAGCAACGTTGCGCCGCGACAGCTCCGGCAGTGGCACGCCCGTTACGTCGTCCTCGTCGAAGAAGCCTACGGACGACTGTACGGCGACCCTGCCCACCATCGCCGCGAGCTCGCTCGCTACGGGGCGCTTCTGAAGACCCATTGCGAGGTCGCCGATTTTCGACCGGCCGACGGCGAACCGATGAAGATCGTCGATCTCCAGTGTCGTCGACCGAAGTGACTGCGCGCGCTCGTCAGATGTGTCCCGTGAACATCAACAGGAGCAACACGACGACCAGGAGACCGAGGCCACCGCTCGGCCCGTAACCCCATCCTCGGCTGTACGGCCACGCCGGCGCTGCGCCGACCAAAAGAACGATGAGCACAATCAGTAGAAGTAGCGACATGACTTCACCTCGTTGCGAAGAGACAAAGCAACAACTGCGCCCAGCATGCCAATCGGCCGATCTCGCCGCGTCTTCGCCGCTCTCGGCGCGTTTCGTCATCTCGCGCGATGGGAACGCCGCGCGAGTCGCCTCGCGTCGCGAGTAAGCCAAGACGCCACGGTCCAAGCCTCCTCGCCACACTGCGCTCCCCGTGGTGCGCCGCGCTTCGCGCTTCTTCGCTGAAACACGTCGCTCGGACCGGGCTCGTTGGTGGCACGAGGCATGCTCTAGAGACGGCAGCAGATGTCATCCAAAGCATTTTCGGCCGGGTCAGCGCCATTCGTGTCCGAGACCGGACCGACGTTCATGATGTCGGGAACGCCCGGCGAGCCCAGCTACGAGTCGGGAGCTCGCGCGATTTCCGACTTGCGCAGCTTCGATGCATCGCTCGTCGCAGGCGACGTGATCGACGGGCGCTACGTCATCGAGCGGGGCCTCGCCGAAGGCGGCATGGGCGTCGTTTACCTCGCGCGCCACGTCGAGCTCGAGCAACCGGTCGCGATCAAGTTTCTCCGCAGCGATCTGTGCGATCGCCCGAGCGTGGTTCAGCGGTTCCTCAACGAGGCGCGCGCCGCCGCGTCGTTGCGCGGCGATCACATCGTGCGGGTGATCGACGTCGGTCAGCTCGCGTCGGGTCGTCCGTTCCTCGTCATGGAACACCTCGATGGCGTCGATCTGGACGCGCTCATCGAGCAGGAAGGGCCGCTCGGAATCGAACGCGCCATCGACTACGTGCTCCAGGTGTGCGACGCGCTGAAGGAAGCCCACGACAAGCACATCATTCATCGCGACATCAAGCCCGAGAACTTGTTCTTGCAAAACGGCCATCGCGGCAAGGTGGTCAAGGTTCTCGACTTCGGGCTCGCGAAGCGCGTGGACTCGAATCCGGGGCTGACCGGGCCGCAAGACAGCATGGGCTCGCCCTACTACATGTCTCCCGAGCAGATCCTCACGCCGCACGCGGTCGACGCGCGGACGGACATTTGGTCGCTCGGCGTCGTCCTCTATCGGTTCCTTACGGGCGCGGTACCGTTCGGAGGCAACACGATGACCGAGGTGTACGCGCACGTTCTGAACGCCGCGCCGATGCCGCCGTCCGCGTTGAACCCCGCGATCGATCCTGCACTCGACGCGATCGTGCTCGGTTGCATCCAGAAAGACGCTGAACGACGGTTTCGGACGATCTCGGAGCTAGCTCTCGCGCTCCAGGGCTACGTGCACCGACGAGCGTCGCCGAGCGAACACTCCGCGGTACGGCATTTCCCGACCGAAGACGACTCTCCGGTGCTCATTCCCGGCGTGCATCGGGGCCGGCGCGTCCCCGATGACGGCGCGATTTCCCCGGAAACCCCCGGCGTGCGCGGTCGGCGCCGCTTCGCCAAAGACGACGCTGGGGGCGCCGAGCGTCGGGGGCGATCGAGCCGGTGGCCGGCGACGCTCGCCGTGATGGTCGTGTTGGGCGCAGCCGCGTTCGCTTACGAGGAACGCGACGCGAAGAGCATCGTGATCGACATGAACGCCGTCGGCGCGCGGGCGACGAGCGAGCTCCTCCGTATCGACGCGATCCGACGGCTCAACGACCGCTTCGCGGTAGTCCCGAATCTGGTCGCCGCGCCAGGCGTCCTTTGGGTTCCTCAGCCGTTCGAAGTCGCGCCCCTCGAACCTTCTGGAGTCGTGGCGCATGCGCCGGCGTTCGATTCGAGCGGGCGCACCCTTCGCGCCGAGCCGGAGCGCGGGGCCGAAGGACCAAAGGACGACGAGGCGTCGTCCGAGACGACGATCGACAAGCCGGCGCGTTACCGCGAATATCTCCGCCAGCACGGGCTCGTTCCGCTGCACGACGTGCTCGAGCAGATGAATCACGGCGCGCCGCACTCCGCCGCGCAGTGACTCGCGAATTCGTCGTAGCCATTTGTCGCGTCGTGCAAAGGCGTCACGGACGAACGTGCGACGAGCCGGAATTAGGGTCGGGCGACGGGGAAATATCGCGGGCGAACGACGACATTGGCGATGGCACTTTGCTTGCTCTGATCTCGAAACCCATGACTCGCTCTTTGCTCGCCTTCTTTCCCTGTCTTCTTTTGGCCAATGCTTGCACGGTCGAGTCGGATTCGCGTCCGGTCGGGTCCCGCGACGGCACGCTCGTCCTCGACTGGACGATCGACGACACGACGGACCCCGGTCAGTGCGCAGCAGGCGCGGCGACCGACATCGACGTGATCGTGGACACGACCGCGGGCGATTCGGTGGGCGAATTCCAACAGTCGTGCGGTGCCTTCGCGACCAGCATTCCGCTTCCGCCCGGTGATTACACCGCGAATGCGGCGCTCCTCGACGCGAACGGTGACACTCGCACGACCGAAGTCCAGGTTCCGCCGTTCACGATCCTCGGCGACGATAGCCTCGACATTCCCATCGACTTTCCCTCTGACTCGTTCAAGTGACGGAGTAATACCCCGTGAATCTCCCGGCAAAACCCCACGAGCGACCAACGGCGGACCTCCTCATGGAGGCCTTCGATGAAGCGCGCGACGTCCTGAAATTGGAAGCGAAGCTCGCTCGCCAGGAGATCGGTGCGGCGCTGAAGTCCGGCTTCAAAGCAGGCGTCGCGATGGGCGTCGCGGTCGCGTGCTGCGTCGCCTCGGTCGCGTTGTTGTCGCTGGCGCTGGCGCTCGCGATGGGTGCGACCCTGGGCGTCGCTTGCGGGGTTGCCGGCGCGCTTCTCCTCGCGGTCGCTTGTGCTGGCGGCGTCTTCGGATACCGATCGCTTCATCGCGAGTTCTTGAGGAAAGTGAAAGGCACCACGGATCGCGCGGAGATCGAGCTCGTGGAGAGTCGCGCGTCATGACCAGCGAGGTTCGGGTGGACGACGCGGGCGCGATCGAGGAGCAGGCGCTGCTCGCGCGCCGGCGACTCTCGGCGACGCTCGCGGTGCTGGAAGAACGCCGTCAACGGGCGGTGGTCGTCGCGGAACACGTCAAAAAGGCGCTCGCGCCGGCGGCATATGCCGTCGCCCTGCTCGTCGGAGTCGCGCTGACCGGCTTGTCGCGAAGTCGACAGAAGACGTGGGACACGACGTCGTGGAGAGACGTTCAGGAGCGCGCGCGCCGCGTCCCCAAACCGTCGCTCCTCGGACGAATCGGCGTGCCGCTGCTTCTTCTCGGGGTCGGCTACTTGCTGCACGCGACGAGCTCGAAGCGAGTCGACGATTGACGTCGTCGCGATCGGTCGCGATGCAGCCTCCGCATCCCATGTTTCCGCACCCCATCCATGACGTCCCACCTGTGGCGACTCGCCACGAGTAGCGCTCACGAACCAGCCCAATTCAAGGGCGATCGTGATGGCACGACGCATGCTCCTAGGAACTCCGATGAACACGACGCAACACGAAACTTCGCACGAATCCGCCGAACTCATCGACGCGGCGCGCGAGAATCTGATGCGCGCCGGCGCGAACATTCAAAAGTTCGACCAGCGCATGCAGCGTTTCGCTCGACAACAACCCGTCGCCGCCGCGTTCGCGGCGCTGACGGTGGGCTTCCTGGTCGGACGCTTCGTCGCCAAGCGCCTTTAGCGCCGACGCCACTTACAGGACCAAAAAAAGAGGAGATCGGATGGAGACCAAGGAGTCCGTAAACAGCGCGCGCGAACAGAGCGAGCACAAGCCACCGCGGCGTGGAATCAATGCCGTCGGCGGCTCCGCCGACTCTGGCGCCGACATGAGCAAAGCAGTGGGCGACGTCGTGTCGTCGGTCGCGGTCCTGTATCACGCGACCGATGTGTTTCTCGGACGCCAGACCCGCGAACGTCCGCGCGTCGTGCTCGGCGCGGCGGCGGGGATTGGTTTCGTGCTCGGCGGTGGCCTCGCGTCTCGCGTGGGCGGGCTCATCGTCACGATTGGCGGACGCCTACTCGCCAATCGCATGCTCAAGGACGTCCTTCCCGGGGCGTGAACGCTGGCTATGAACGCGCTCGAAATCGTCGAGCCACGAAGAAAGAGGTGATATCGATGTTCCAAGATACGTTCAAAGGTGGAATGAACAACGTTCGCAATTTCGGCACCGACGACATTCTCGGCGCGCTCGGCTTGCAACGCCGCTCGACGTTCGGAGACGTCATCGTCCCTGCGCTGGGGATTTTCGCCGCCGGCGCGGTGGTGGGCGGGGCCGTCGCGCTCCTGCTGGCGCCGAAATCCGGCGATGAAATGCGGCGCGATCTGGCGAGCCGGGCGGACGATTTGCGGCATCGGGTCGGCAATGCCGCAAAGGATGCGCTCGGTGAGGCGCGTCAGGCGATCGGCGAGGCGCGCGAAGCGATCGAGGAAAAGGAGCTTCCGTTCAACATGCGCAAGCGTGCAGAAGGAACGGAGAGCAACAATCACCTCGAGCACGGCATGAAGTAGCCGTTGGAGTGCGCGCTGGGTGAATGACCGCCGGGGTCCGTGTGGAACCCCGGCGGTGACGCCTGTGCTACGTCATGCCGCGCGAGAACGGGTCGATTTCGCGGGGCGCGCGGTGGAGCGGGCGGCGCTCTTCTTCGTCGTGCGCCGCGCTCGCGATGGTGCGGGCGGCACTTTGCCTCCTTCGCGGCGCGCCTCGGACAGACCGATCGCAATCGCTTGCTTCCGGCTCGTCACTTTTTTGCCGGATCGACCGGAGCGAAGCGCGCCCTCTTTCATTTCTCGCATCGCGCGTTCGACTTTCTTCCCTGCCTTCGCGCCGTACTTCTTCGATTTCGCCACGAGACGTTACCTCCGTTGTTGCCGCACCTTCGGCGGTGGTTTCTCGGTCCAAGCAATCGTCACGCCACACGCCCTCACGTCAGAGGGATGGTCGAGTGTTGATCGGGATCCGCGTCGTCGCCCATCCGCTCGCCCTGGACGACGTGCTTCACCGCGTCGAACAGGTAACGAATGCCCCGGATGCCGCCCATGTCCCAATATTCGGCTTCGCGCGTGCGAACGTGAATGAGACAGAGCTCGGGATCGTGAGGGCCCGCCGGAAACCACGGACGCCACGTCTCGCTCCAGAGCGCGTTGGCTTTTTCTGGGCTGATGACGACTTCCGCGTCTCCGCTGATGGAAACATGGCGAGTCGAGTTTTCTAGAACCACGACGACGCGTGAGTCGACCAGAAGCTCGTCGGTCTTCGACGACATGACGCCGGTCGCGAACCAGAGATCGCCGTCGTCCTGGACGCTCGCGAGACTCATCGGTCGAGCCCGCAAGCTACCGTCCTTGCCGTGCGTGACGAGCATCGCCGTCGAAAAGTG
>DATBBD010000324.1:0-2588 GCA_036271175.1 Polyangiaceae bacterium
TCGCGGGTCGCCGGGAACGCCGTCACCGCTTCTTGATCGCCGCGGCCAATACCGACGCGATGCCGGTGTTTCCGAGCACCACTTCGCCGCCCGGCTCCACGTCGATTTGTCCCGCGTTGTGTGCGTCCTGCATTTCGGCGACCGCCCGCGCGTACGTCCCATTGACGCCGCCGCCGCGAAGGACCGCTTCCCATTGCTCGCGCGGCAACTCCGCCGCGGCGATCGGCTTCTCGACGATGGTCTCGACCGCACGGGCCACGTCGATCGACGAGTAGCGAACCGGTCCTTCGACGTGCAAGACGCGCGGTTTCTCGTGACGTGGCGTGCTCGACAGGAGCTCGGCGGCGACGGCACCGACGTCGAACGCCGACACCGTGGGAAATGTCTTGGTGATCGGATGATGGAGCGTGGGCAAGGAGCCCGTCTTCAGCGCCACCGGGATCTGCCTCGCCCAGTTTTGCATGTGCTCCGCCGAGCGGAGAAACGTCATCGCGACCGGCAACTTCGCGAGCCGCGCCTCGAGATGATGGAAGAGCAACGTGATGCCCGTGCCGGAGGGGACGTGCGCGCCGTAGTCGGAAATCACCACGGCATGCCGTGGACGTGCGGCCTCGAGCGCCGCCGCGAGCGATTCGGTGAGGCGCGCGGCGTCGTGGTGGACGTTCTCGGTTTTCGGCGAAATGGGACAGAGTCCGAGCACGGCGTCGGCTCCGGCCATGGCCCGCGACAGCGCCGCGCGGTCGAGCATGTCCGCGACCACGATTTCGCATCCGGTGGATTCGAGGCGTTCCGCCTTCGCCCGATCACGGACGACCGCGCGCGTCGAAATGCCTCGCTCGCGAAGCGCCTCGGCGGCGGCCCCGCCGATCTTCCCCGTTGCTCCCAGGATCGTGATCATCGTTTCGATCTAGAGCGCTCGCCGCGCATGTCGAGCGTGCTCGATCGGCGAGGCAGGCGATCCGACGGGCTCGACACCAGAAACGTCCCGTGGAACAGATCGGGCATGAAAAACGCCACGGTCGTCGTCGGAACGGATCTGAGCAGTTCCGCGGGAGAAGCCCTCTCGCAAGCGGCCGCGTGGGCGAAACGCCGCAACGCCGGCCTGGTGGTCGTGCACGTGGCTCCGGACGAGATTTTTCGCGCGTTGGAAACGCCTCAGGTGACCGAAGCGCTCCGGGCTCGCGTCGACGCGGCGATCGGCGGGCTCGGCCTGTCGATCGACGTCGTGCTCGAATCAGGCACCGCACACTCCGCACTGGTTCGCGCGGCGGACGAGCGCGGCGCGGACCTCCTCGTCGTCGGGCCGTCGGGCGAAAGCACCGGATCGCATCCGCGGTTCGGTGGGACGGCGGAGCGTGTCGTTCGCTATGCGCATTGTCCGGTGCTCGTCGCTCGCGCTTCTTCTCCTTCGATCAGCGCGACGGGTCCGGTGCTCGCCACCACCGATTTCTCGCCGGATTCCGAACACGGCATCGACGTGGCCGCTCGCGAAGCCGAAGCGCGCGGCGTGCCGCTCTGGCTCGCGCATGCGGTGTACGAGCCCACCCCGGCCTTGTCGCTACTCGGTCCGCTCGCGATTTCCGGCCCCGAGCTTCCGAACGTCGATCGCGCCGCACTCCGCGACGTCGCGCGACAAACCCTGCGCACCCTCCTGGAGGCGAACCACGCCCAGGGCGACATCGCCGTGCTCGACGGGCCGCCGGCGAGCGCCGTCGCCGAGTACGCGGCGAAGATCGGGGCGAGCCTCGTCGTCGTCGCGACGCGTGGGCGCACGGGTCTCGCGCGCATCGCCCTCGGCAGCGTCGCCGAGACGATCACCCGCGAGGCGCCCTGCGCGGTGCTCGCGGTGCGACGCGATAGATCCTGAACGAGGTCCCAGGGTTCGCGATTCGAGACGCTCGACCGCTACGTCGGTTTTCCTTCGGCGTCGAACAGGCCCTCGAAGAGAACGCTGCTCAGGTAGCGCTCACCCGAATCCGGGAGCACGACGACGATGGTTTTCCCCGCGTGCTCGGGTCGCGCGGCGAGACGAACGGCGACGGTCGCCGCAGCGCCGCTCGAAATGCCGGAAAGGATCCCCTCTTCGCGCGCGAGCCGGCGCGCCATGTCGATCGCCTCCTCGTTCGTCACTTGCTCGATGGTGTCGACGAGGGACAGGTCCAGAACCTCGGGCACGAACCCGGCGCCAATGCCTTGAATCTTGTGCGGCCCGGGCGCGAGCGGAATGCCGGCGCGGGTCTGCGTGAGAACCGGGCTCGCCGCGGGTTCGACCGCGACCGAGAGCACCGATTTGCCGCGCGTGTGCTTCAAGTACCGCGACACGCCGGTGATCGTGCCGCCCGTGCCGACGCCGGAAACGAAGATGTCGACCTTGCCGTCGGTGTCGTCCCACACTTCCGGGCCCGTCGTGGCTTCGTGGATCTTCGGGTTTGCCGGGTTCTTGAACTGTTGCAAGAGGACGAAGCGGCTCGGATTGGTCTGCACGATTTCTTCGGCGCGAGCGATGGAGCCCTTCATTCCCTTCGCTCCTTCGGTCAAGACGAGCTTGGCGCCGTAGGCGAGGAGAAGCTTCCTTCGTTCGATGCTCA
>DATBBD010000325.1:0-5881 GCA_036271175.1 Polyangiaceae bacterium
GCCAGCACCCTCCAGCAAATGTCGATGAGCTTCGGCGTCGCGACGGCGTCGCTCATGACCGCCCTGTTCATTCCGGAGCGGACCGCCTCGAGCCCGACTCAAATGATCCACGGGATCCACGAGGCGCTCCTGGCGCTCGGCGTCTTGACGATCGCCTCTATGGCCATTTTTCGAGGGCTCCGGCCCGGCGACGGCGACAACGTCAGTCAGCACCACGAATCCGTGCGCCCCGCCGGGTGACCGCGCGAGTGGTCGCTCCCCGAACGACGGAAAGATCCGTTCGTCGATTCACGGCCAGTTGTCGGGTATCGGCAACATGTCCGAAACACGGCGCAGCCCGATCTTTCCGAGTGACGCGCGCGTCGACACGGGGGCTTACGAGTCGTTGATCGCCGCCGACGGATGCCGTATCCGTGCGACTCATGGAACGCCTTCGCCTCGCGACGACTTTGCTCGCCCTCCCGAAGGACGTCTTCGACGCCTGGATCACCGCGAAAGGACACGCGGCGATGACGGGAGCGCCGGCGACGTCGGAGAAGAAGAAGGGGGGCGCCTTCACCGCGTGGGACGGCTACATCTCGGGGACGCACCTCGAGCTCGTTCCCGAGAAGCGCATCTTGCAGTCGTGGCGCACGACCGAGTTCCCGGCGGGCTCGCCGGACTCGCGGCTCGAGGTGCGTCTCGCGCGGGCCGCGAAGGGTACTCGCCTGACGATCTTGCAAAGTGGCATCCCGGATGGTCAGAGCGAACAATACGAGTCGGGTTGGCAGACGCACTACTTCGACCCGATGACGCGTTTCTTCGAAGCGACCTGGACCGAGCCGGCGCAGGCCCCCCGAACGACGAACCCGACGAAGACGGCGCAAAAAAAGAAGCCGTCGAAAAAGACGCTCCCGAAGGGCAAGGCTCCCAAGAAGGAAAAGAAAGGCCCGCCCAAGAAGAGCGCTGCGCCCGCTCCGAAAAAGAAAAAGGCTTCCGCGAAGAAGAAGCGCTGATTCGATCCGGTCCGTTTTCCGCGATCGCGGCGTGCGCGGCCGGCAATAGCAAGATCCGCCAAGTCGAGGCCCCAGGGCCCGGTGGTACGATGGCGAGACCATGACTCCGAAATCGGCCGGCGCTTCGCGGGCTTCCAGGTCGCCGGTTTCGGCGCGCGGTTTCGCGCTGTTCGATACCGTGATCGGACGTTCGGCGATCGCGTGGGGCAACGGCGGAATCACCTGTGTGCGGCTTCCGGAAGGGCGCGACTCGGTGACTCGCGCGCGCCTGCGACGGCGATTTCCCGACGCAGAGGAGACCCCTCCGCCGGAGAACGTCGCGCGCGCCATCGAGGATATTTCGGCACTCCTGCGCGGTAAGCCCGCGACGCTCGACGGCATCGTGCTCGACATGGCCGAAGTGCCGCCGTTTCACCGCCGCGTGTACGAGGCGGCACGGAAGATCCCGCCGGGGAAAACGCTGTCGTACGGCGAGATCGCAACGCGGCTCGGCGCGCCGGGGTCGGCGCGTGCCGTCGGGCAAGCGCTGGGGAAAAACCCGTTCGCGATCGTCGTCCCGTGCCATCGCGTGCTCGCCGCGGGCGGCAAAGTCGGCGGCTTCTCCGCGAACGGCGGGGTCGCCACCAAGCTGCGCATGCTCGGCATCGAGAAAGCCGGCGCGTCCGCGGCGACCGCGGCGAGCGGCGCGTTCGGAGACGGTGCTTACGGGTTCGACCCCGCCGTCGCGCTCGAACACTTGCGCGCAAAGGACGCTCGACTCCGCCGACTCATCGACGAAGTCGGGCCGTTCAGCATGGCCATGAAGGGCACGCGGAGCATCTTCGGCGCTCTCGCCGAAGCGATCGTCTATCAGCAGCTCCACGGGAAGGCCGCAGCAACGATCTACGCGCGGCTCAGCGCGCTGTTCGACGATGCACGCGAGGGCCCGACCGCGGCGCGCCTCCTCCGCCTTCCCGACGCGGCGCTCCGGGGCGCGGGTCTCTCGCAGAACAAGATGCTGTCGCTTCAGGACCTCGCGCGAAAAGAGTTGGCCGGCGAGCTCCCGGCGCTCGCGACAATCCGCGAGCTCGACGACGACGGGATCGTCGAGCGGCTCACCGAAGTGCGCGGCATCGGCCGATGGACCGTCGAGATGCTGTTGATGGTGCGCCTCGGGCGACCCGATGTCCTGCCGGTCGACGACTATGGGATCCGCAAGGGCTTCGCGCTCACCTTCGGGACCGGTGAGCTCGCCGACAAGAAGGTGATCGCCAAGCGCGCCGAGCGATGGAGGCCGTATCGCACCGTGGCGAGCTGGTATTTATGGCGTGCGGTCGAGCTTCCCCGGCACGCTGCGCGACCGAAAACGCGCGCGAGCCGCAGTGAGGTGAAGCGCGCACAACGTCGGTGACTTGGTAACGATCCGAGCCGATCCGCCACGCCAAGCCCGGAAAAAGCGTCGTTGCGCCGGAAAACGACCCGGCGCACGCGTGCTAACTTGAAACCGTGCATCGGCCGTTCCTCAAAGGCAGGCGCTCGCGCGACTCAAGCGTGATGCACTGGAACCGAGTTCCGCTGGTTATCGCCGTTTTGGTAGCGGCCGTCGGGTGCGCCACGTCGATCGATCCGCTCGGGCGCTTCAGCGATGCGGGACCCGAAAATGGCGGGGCGCCGAGCGCAGGTGGACCGTCGGCGGGAAGCTTCCCGGGCCTCGGCGGATCGTCCAGCACGGGTGGGGACCCGAGCAGCGGCGGAACGGCCGGAATCAGCGGCAGCGGCGGAGCCATGCCGGCGAGCTGCGCCAACAAGGCCTGCGTCGACGTGTTCGACTGCGTCTTCGTCTACCTCGGGAACTCCTGCGGCTACACCGCCTGCACGGGCGGGATCTGCAAGTAGTCCAGGATACAATCGGCGAATGCCGGCCTCGACGGTGCTCCGCGACAGCGCGCTTTCGGTGATCGACTATCGGTGCGACGCGCGTCCCGCCGATGCGACGTTCGTCGAGGTGCACGCGAGCTACTCCATCTCTTACGTGAGGAAGGGAAGCTTCGGGTACCACCTGCGTGGCGAGTCGCACGAGCTCGTCGCGGGCAGCTTCATGATCGGGCGACCCGGTGACGAATACGTCTGCACGCACGACCATCACGACGCCGGCGACGAGTGTCTGTCGCTTCAACTCGCTCCCGACCTGGTCGAGACGATCGGCGACGAAGACGCGCTCTGGCGAGTCGGTGCCGTCCCTGCCTTGCCCGACCTGGTCGTCTTCGGGGAACTCGCTCAGATGGCGGCGGAGGGTCGCAGCGACGTCGGGCTCGCCGAAGCGGCCATGCTGCTCGCGAATCGCTTCGCCGAGGTCGTGCGCGGCCGAGGTGCGCCGAGTCCGCGCCCGGCACGCCCCGAAGATCGGCGGCGCGCCGTGCAAGCGGCGCTGTTTCTGGACGCCGAGTGTCGCGATCCCCTCACCTTGTCGCGCGCCGCGGCCGAGGTCGGGCTGAGCCCGTTTCATTTTCTCCGCCTCTTCGCCCAGGTCCTCGGCGTGACGCCGCATCAATACCTGATCCGCGCGCGCCTCCGGCGAGCGGCGCGGCTCCTCGCCGACGATGCGATGCCGATCACCGAAATTGCCTTCGACGTCGGGTTCGGCGATCTCTCGAACTTCGTCCGCACGTTCCGTCGCGCCGCCGGCGTTCCGCCGCGCGCGTTCCGGCTCGCCTCGAAGGGCGCACGCGACGCGCTCCTTGCGCGACTGGCGAAGCCTGCCTGAGCGGCTCCCGGGTTACTTGCGCGAACGGCGGGGCGCTTTGCCGTCGCGCGCGAGGACGATCACGCCGCGAGCCATCGTGGCCGCGGCGTCGGCGCGACTGAGCCCTTGCTGAACGCGCAAGAGACGCCACGCGAGCGGATCGATCGCGACGAGCACGCCTCTCCGGAGCTCCGCGTCGTCATCGATGGCCGTGCCGAGGCGAGACACGAGCTCCATCACGCGCCGCTCGAGGAGGCTCAAGACGACGCCCTTGTGCTGCCTTTGGTCGAACGTGGGCATCGGGACGGACGTGGTGAGGAGCGCCCAACGAATGGCGCTGTAGATCTCGTAGAACCGAGTTGCTCGGCGAAAGAACTCGCGCACGCACTCTTCGGGGTCGGAGATATCGGGGATCGGGGGAATGTCGCGCTTCGCCTGCTCTCGCCACTCGGCTTGCGCGATGACGAGGAGAGCGCCCATGTCGGGAAAGTGATTGAGGAGCGTGCGCGGCGTGACGCCCGCGCGCTCGGCAATTTCTTTCAATGTCGGGTGCGGCCGCCCGCTGCGCACCAGCGAGAACAAGGCCCCGATGATACGAGCGCGATTTTCGACGCGACGGGCAACGCGCCCGTCCGCGAGGGCAATGTCCTCGATCATCGTGTTCCTGCGGTGTCGTCGCGGATTTCCGTCGCACGACGGAAGCGGACGGGGGTCCGGTACCTTCACCGGCGACAGAAAAAAGCATACGTCCCGAGATCCAACTCGCGCAAGCGGAGTTCGAAGGCAGAGTGAAGAGAGCGCCTCATGACGCAGGGGCGCGCGCGGGAACTTTGCCGCCTCGTGTACCCGGAGCGCACCGTGGGAAACGAGAGCGCCTGCGCGTCATTGCCAGGGTCATCGGGCGAACGGCAGGCAAAGTCAGTTACGGCGCGAAGAGAGAACGGCGGCCACGCCCCGAAGCAGCGTGACCACCTTGGCGTCACTGCCAGCGCGCCGCGTCGGCGTGCTTCTCGCGATACGTCGAGCGCACGAAGAAAAGCAGCACCGCGGCGATCGAACATCCGGCGATGACGACCGCGGAGAGGCTGTAGCGAATCATCTTCGGATCGTGAAACACTTGGTCGTTGATGAACGGAATGAGCGCGGGGCCCACGCCGAGGCCGAGCACGTTGATGACGAACAAGTAGACGGCCGACACCTGGGCGCGCATCTGGTTCGGTGTGACCTGATTGACGGCCATGGGCGCGACGCTCGCGTAGGCGCTGAACGGAAATGAGCCGATGGCGAGGGCGATGAACAAGGTCGTGAGGGTCGGCATGAACGGCGTGAACGTGCTGGTCAGGGCCATGCAAATGGCGACGCCGCACGCGACGATGATCGGCGCGTCGCGGTGCCCTTTCGCCGTGAGGTAATCGCTGAGCCGACCCGCCGAATAGATGCCGCCCGCGTTGAGGAATATCGTCGAGAGCCCGAGCACGCCCGCGATGCGCGCCATCGTGAGGCCTTCGCTGTGATACGTGCGGAGCAAGGTTTCGGGGAGCCACGCGCCCACGCCGTAGCCGACCATCGCGAGGAGCCCGATCGCGACGAAGTGGAGCGCGTAGAAACCGCGATTTCCCCACATGAAGCGAAGCACGTCGGAGAGCGGGATCTGCGGCGACGCGCCCGTGGTCGACTTCAAGAGCCCGAGCCGAGGCGGCTCACGAAAGCCGAGCAATAAGAGCGGGAGTGCGAGCCCCGGCAAGCCCGTCATGACGAACACCACTTGCCAGCCACGCACCTCGCCGAAAACCGGGAGCGTGTAGTGGCTCGTCCCCGAGACGGCTTGAATGACGAGCCCCGCCGTCAAGAACGCGATGCCGCTGCCGAGCGCGATGCCCATGTTGTAGACGCCGAAGGCGCGTCCGAGCTTCTCGCGCGGAAACGAATCGGTGATGAGCGAGTACGCCGACGGAGACAACGCCGCTTCGCCGACGCCCACGCCGATGCGCGCGAGAAAGAGCTGCGCCCCGGTGCGCGCCAGCCCGCACGCGGTCGCCATGATCGACCAGACCACGACGCCGACCGCGACGATCGATCGCCGGCTGATCCGATCGGCGAGTCGGCCGATGGGAAGACCGAGGAACGTGTACAGGATCGCGAAACCAAATCCTTGAATGAGCCC
>DATBBD010000326.1:0-5900 GCA_036271175.1 Polyangiaceae bacterium
ACGTACGCGTCGGAAGACATGCCGGATCTGCTGCGGTCGATCGAGCGCGGTCATTACGACGCCGAGCGCATCGTCGACAGCTGGGCGCGCCAGTTCGTGCGTCCGAAGGGCGGCACCAGCACCTTGCAGATGCTTCGCCGCATGACGGCGTACATCCACGACGAATTCACGTACCTCGCCCGCTATGAGAAGGGCACGCAAACGCCGATGGAAACGCTCGCTCGGCGGCGCGGCACCTGTCGAGATTTCGCGGTGCTGATGATCGACGCGGCCCGCGCGCTCGGCCTCGCGGCGCGGTTCGTCTCCGGCTACTTGTACGACCCTGCGCGCCACGAGCCGCTCGTCGGGGGCGGACACACGCACGCCTGGGTACGCATTTTTCTTCCGGGCTCGGGCTGGGTCGAATTCGATCCGACCAACGGCATCGTCGGCAACAACGGCTTGATCCGAGTGGCCGTCGCCCGCGATCCCCGACAAGCCGTGCCGATTTCGGGCAGCTGGCGCGGCTTTCCGTCGGACAACCTGGGCCTCAAGGTCACCGTCGACGTGCACTGTCAGCCCGACGATCCGAACCCTGCCGCCGATATCGAACCCGCGCCGGATGGCGACGCCCAGAGCGCAAACCAAAACACGACAGCGGCGCTCCCGATGACCACTCCCCTACGTCCCGCGGGTGAAGAGCGCCCGGTGACCGTCGTCGACGCGAGGAGCGGCGAGGCGACCTTCGAAACGGCCGACTCACTCGAGTCGACCACGCTGCCCGAGTCGGTGCGGGCTTCCTAAAAACGAGGAACCGATGCAGATTCGCGCAGGTTTCGAAATCTCGATTCGGTGCGAATACGAGACGCCGCTGGTCGCGCTCCTCAGCGTGCACCCGTCGCGCGCGGCCGATCTGCGATCGCCGGCGGACATCACGACGGATCACGCGTTGCCGCGATGGACGTTCACCGACCCGTTCGGGAACACGTGCTTGCGCACGACCGCGCCGGAGGGGCTCCTGTCGCTCGAGACGAGCTTTCTCATCGAAGACAGCGGACTCCCGGATTCCGTCGCCGAAGGTGCCGGGGAAGTCCCCGTCGGCGCGCTGCCCGACGCGGTCATGCCGTACCTGCTCGGCAGTCGATATTGCGAGACCGACAAGCTGTCGCCGGTGGCTTGGTCGCTGTTCGGGACGACGCCACGAGGATGGCCGCGCGTCGACGCCATCGTGCGCTACGTGCACGACTCCATCCGGTTCGGGTACGAGTTTGCCTCGCCGACGCTGTCGGCGTGGGACGTCTACCGCGAACGGCGCGGCGTGTGCCGTGACTTCGTGCACCTCGCCGTCGCGTTTTGCCGGTGCATGAACATTCCAGCTCGATATTGTTCCGGCTACCTGCCGAGCGTCGGTTCCGAGGCAGAGAGCGCGCCGATGGATTTCACGGCGTGGATGGAAGCGTATCTCGACGATCGCTGGGTCGTGCTCGATCCGCGTCACGCCGCGCCCCGAGTCGGGCGCATCGCCGTGGCCTACGGGCGCGACGCGGCCGACGTGGCCATCTACACGACGTTTGGCCCGTCGAGCCTCGAGCGGTTTCACGTGTTCGCTGCGGCGATCTGAAGGCGCGCCTCCTCGTTCGGGCCCGCATGGGTGACGCCGCCGTCAGGACGCGCGTATCGTCGAGCGAATGCCTCAGTCCGTGTCGGTGACGCTGGGCATCGTGATGTCCGGTCTCAACCTCGCGTACTGGTGGTACGTCGCGATGCGAGGACAGCGCCGATTTCGCGAGTGGGTGATGCGTCGATTCGACGTCGTCATCACGGCGGGATGGCGCGGTCACTGGCGCGTCTCCGGGCCCGGGTCGTGGCTCCGGCTTCGAGCCATCGAGTATCTGCACCTCGGCTATTTCATGGCTGCTTACGCGGTCTGGGCCTTCCTTTTGTTTCTCTGCATCGGTATCCTCGGCGCGCTCGACCGATGATCGTTCACGGTTCGGGGCGCGCGACGATTTCGGTCTTGTAGAGCACCACGCCGTACGGGTTCCACGTCGCGACGGTCCAATACAGATCGACGGCGCGTTCGCCCGGCGCGAGACCCAGAACGGCCTTCGTCGCATCGTCGGTCCAGGGTTCGAGGATCTCCGGCGCGTAGAGGTGCCCGCTCTGATCGCCCGACAGGTTGTACGTCAGATCGCGAGTCGCATCGCCGTCGAGGCAGGCGTGCTGAATCATGGGGTACTGGGCCGGGGTGATGTTCGGCACCTGATCGACCTCGAGCAAGAGCTGGAGCGGACGGTACACGTCGTGATCCGTCGTGCAGCCGGCGAGCGCCGGCCCTTGATCGTCGCAACCGAGAAACGGCGCGGCTTCTTCTCGAGTCAGCACGGCGACGGGCTCGGTCCAGTCCTGGCTCGCGGCTGCGTCGCGGGTCGCACGCCCCCACGGGTGCGTCGCGTAGCGCATGTGGATCGCGCCCGGCGTCGGCTCCGGATACGTATCGGCGAGCTCGGTGTTCGTCCGAGCGTCGTAGCGCAGAAACCTCGGTAGATCTCCGCCGTACAGCAAGACCCAACGTCCCAGTGCCTCCACGTAGGTGAGGCTCATCTGGTTCACGAGGTCGAACTCCGGATGTCGAAAGACGAGGGTCGGCTTTCCGGCGTCTTCGCCGACGGTCGCGTCGGCGCCGTACACCGGAACGGCGTCGCCGTCGTCCGTCGACCATTTCGGATTGCCGTCCGCGTCGTAGCCCGCGAAGTAATGCGGAGACCACGCGATGTTCCCTTGCGCGTCGATCAAGTTCGCGAGTGGCTGGTAGAGCAGGAACATCAGCCCTTGATACCCTTGTCGTCCTTGGAACGTCGGGCGCCCCCACATGAGCAGCGTCTCCGTTCCCGGTCGGTAGTCGTTCTTGTTCGGGTTCGCGGGATCGAAGTGCGCGACGGTTCGGACGAACGGATTGACGAACTTGTTCGTCAGGAACTCGAACCCCGTCGCGTAGTCTTCCGGCCGATCGGGCCAGATCGCGCTGCCGATGTAGAGGTTCAGCGCGAGCCCGCGCCGCGGGTCGTCGGTGTACCAGCTCGGCGTCACGGGGCCGCTCGGCGTCTGGGCCTGAAACGGCGCGCGCTCGATGCAAACGCCCTGCGCGGGCGCGATGCACGTCCGATACTTGCCACAGTCGGCGGAGCCGGTAGCGTCGCGTCGACAGATCGCCGGCGCCGGATCCAGGGTGACTTGATACGGCGGATCGCACACGCCGAGGGGCTCGCCGGTGTAGCCCGGATCCGAGGTGCACATCATGCTCGCGGGGCAATCGGTGGACGTGGTGCAATTTTTCGGATCACCGCGCACGAAAATGCCGAACGCGTGCGTGCCGTCGCTGAAGCCCGCGTCGGGCGTTCGCCCCGAGCCGGTGTTCAACGCCTTGTCGTCGGAGTGATCGCTCGCGTCGGGAAACAGGCGAATGGGCCGCGGCCGCGCCGGATCGCTTGGGTCCGGAGGCGGATACACCGCGTCGTCACAAACCGAGTGCGCGCCCGCGTCGGAGAATGTCGAACCGGGAGCGAGCACGGCGGGGCGAACGGCGGGAAGCGAGATCTGGAGATCGTCGCTGTTCGCGGGCGGGTAGTCGCAGACGGACGTCGCGTTCTCGTCGGTGTCACCGAAGAGGACGACGATGTGCTGCCCATCCTTCGTCTCGCCCGGATTTCCCTGTGGCTGCAGAAAGCTCATCCCGAGATCCGTGCCGTAGACGCCGGGCCGACGGTGCGTATCACCCTCCAGCCGACAAATGCTCGTCGACCGAGAAGATACGACCGCGAGGCTGGTCACTGCCGGCGGCGCCGCGGGCGGCGTGCTTTTCGTCCCGCTCTGCCCGCAACTCGTGACGAGTGCAGACGACATCCACGAGACGAGCGTGCACCCGAGCGCCCCCCGCCCATTGAACATTCCCATCGATATTTCCTCCAGCGCGTCGCCGACCCCGGTGCGCGCCCTGACCCACTCACTGCCTCCGTTCAACTAGCGCGAAGGGCACGCGATAACAACGTCTCGAAACGTGGAGTAATGCCCCGGTTTTCCTTGCGTGCAGCGTGCGACGGGCAAGTGCGACAGCCCGTGATCCAAGATCGTTTCTTCCATGCGACATGGCTCTCTGCCGCCGCGACTTGCGGTGGCCCGCGCCCTTGATGGTATAGGGGACGTCATGCTGTCCCCTTGGGAACCAGGTGCATCATCGCCGCAAGACGCGCTCGATCGACTCGTTGCCGGCAACCGACGATTTCTCGACGCGGCGGAGAGCACGGCGAGGCGTTCGTGGAGCGAGCAGCTTGCCGGACAAGGGCAACAACCCTTCGCGATCGTGCTGGGCTGCTCGGACTCGAGAACGCCCGTCGAGATCGTCTTCGATCAGGGCTTCGGCGATCTTTTCGTGGTTCGGATCGCGGGTAACATCGTCGCGCCTTCGGTCGTCGGATCCATCGAGTTTGCCGCATCGCAGTTCGGCTCGCGTCTCGTCGTCGTCATGGGGCACACGCGCTGCGGCGCCGTTACCGCGACCGTCCAGGCGATTCAGACCGGGCACGGGCCGGAATCGAAGAACATCCGCTCGATCACCGATCGCATCGCGCCGCACATCGAGGGGTTGCTCAAGCCGGGCCACTCGGAACACGTCCTTCACGACGCCGTACGCGCGAACGTGAGAGCCTCTGCCGATCATCTGCGGCACGGGAGCCGCATTCTGGAAGAGATGGTAATCGCGGGTCGGCTCGCGATCGTCGGCGCCGAGTACGATCTCGACACGGGCGCCGTGAACTTCTTCGACGGCGTGCCGCTCGTCTGAGCGGAACGCACTCAAGGAGGCGGCTTGCGGCTGCCCCGACCCCGGCACGCGATGTGGACCGCGACCAGCATTCGCTCGCGGTAAGCGGCGTGCGTCGAGACCTGGTGCTTCAACCCGTAGGACGCCGTGTAGAGGTTTTCGGCGAGATCCTTCGCGGAAACGCCGGCGTCCTTCCAGCCCGCGGCCACGCCCGACGAACGGAGGACGCGCGTCACCTCGGCCACGATGTTGCTCTCGAGCTCCGCGAGCACCGGGCCGACCAGCTCCGTCGCCGTTTCGATCAATTCGTTCATGTGCTCGGTCCCGGGCCCGACGGCGTGCCCGTGAATCGCCTCGAAGACGCCGAGGATACGCTCCTCGATGCTGCGGTCCTCGCGAGCGAGCGCGGCGCGCCCGGCCGACTGCATGGTCGCGACGGCGTGCAGCACCGCATCCTTGAACAGCGCCTCCTTGGTCGGAAAATGCAGATAGAGCCCCTGCCGCGACAAGCCCGCCGCGCGGGCGAGATCGTCCATCGACGCCTTCTTGAAGCCGTAGCGAGAGAAAACGGAGATGGCCGCGTCGAGGAGGGCGCCGCGCCGCGCGGCAGTTCCTTCGAGCGCTTCGACCATGTTCACCCGGTCGCCTTGAGAGACGCAGGCGCGGCACGTGGGAACGTGACGCCGGTGAGCACCTCGCTCACGTCGAAGAGGCGCGCTCGGGCGCCTTCGTCCTGTGCGCGCTTGGAAATTCGGGCGATGACCGGCGGTCCGTTCATCTCGAAGAAGTGTGCCGGGCCGTAGTAGCTGCCGCTCGCGGCGGCGGGGTCGGTCGCCGCACGCAAGGTCGGCATCGCGCCGTCCGCCGGCTTCATCGCGAGGATGGGATTGAAGAGCCGAACGACCCCTGCGGTTCGCTGAAGGTCGGTCGCGGTGTAGCCGGGATGGGCGGCCGTGACTCGGACCGCGGAGCCCGCGAGCCCGAGGCGTCGCGACAGCTCGAGCGCGAACATGATGTTGGCGAGCTTGCTCTGTCCGTACGCCGGCCACGGCGAATACGCGCGACGCTCCCAGTTCAAGTCGTCGAAGTCGATGCGGCCGAT
>DATBBD010000327.1:0-3678 GCA_036271175.1 Polyangiaceae bacterium
GAAGGCGTCGTGTACTCGTACGACGAGCTTCGGATGGCCATCAATCCGAACATCACCGTCGTGCCCGACTCGACGCTGCAAACCGTGTGCGACGAGATCCGGCGCCACAAGGCCGCCATCGAGTTCGTCCGCGACCAAGCCGAGAAGAAGCGCGTCGCGATCACGATCGACACGGTGAAGCGTATCTATCTGATTCTGCACCCCGAAGAGGGCGATCTGAAGACGGTGAAGTATCGGAAGGACATTCCGCAGCACCGCCTCTACTTTCACGAGTACGCGCCGCCCGACAAAATCGCCTACAAGGTCCGCCAAGTCTTCGAGTGGTTGAACGGCCCGGAACCGAAGAAGATCAAGAACGCGGTGCGGATCGCCGCGCGCGCTCACTACGATCTCCTCCGCATTTTCCCGTTCGCGCTCGACAGCGGCAAGGTCTCGCGCCTGTTCATGAATCTGCTGCTCATGCGCGCGGATTGTCCCCCGGCCCTGGTTCACTCGACCGAGCGGCAGCGCTACTACGAGGCGCTCCGGGGCTCGCTCCCCATCATCAACTCGATGGTGAACGACTCGATCATGAACGCGATCTCGAGCATCGAAAAGAAGCTCGACGAACGCGACACCAAGCTCCGGCCATTCGGCTGAGCGAGTCGCTGGAACACGGGCGGAGGCTCGACGGCGACGCGGCTCGTGCCGTCACTCGCTCGGTGCAACGGCGTCCCAACCCGTCGCGAGCGCGAGCTTCGCGAGCGCCATGTTGTAATCGAGCGTCGCGCTCATCTGATAGAAGCGCTTCAGCGCGTATTCCTTCGCGGGGTCGACGATATCCTCGTCGTTGAACGTGCCGACGTCGATCCCTTCCTGCACCTTGACGAGCCATTGCTTGGCGAAGCGCGCCGCGTCGGTCCACGCCTCGAGGCGCTTCGCTGCGTCCTCGGTTTCCGCGAACGCGGTTTCCACCTCGACACCCACGCCGCCGAGCGCGTAGCGCTCGGTCGCGCGAATTTCTTCGAGCTGTGCGCGCGCCTGGGCCACGCGCGCGGCCTGCGGTAAGAAATCGAGCTTCCAGTTCAAGACCAGCCCGAATCCGTACCGAAGGTAGTTCGCGTCGTCGCGAACGAACGGGTTGAGCTGGTCGGCGACCTCCGGCGCGTACGAGCGTGACGCCGAGAGTGCGAGCGCGAAATCGGGGAAAAATCGCGCCTTCTCGAGCTCGACCTGGGCCCGTCGCGCGACGACGCCGGCGCGAGCCATGTTCACTTCGGGTCGGAAGAGCCGCGCCGCGGTCAGGTATTGCGACACCGGACCGAGCACGCGGTGCAAGGGCTTCAACGGTTCGTCGGGGACGTCGAGCTCGGCGCCCATTCCGGTCAAGAATCGGAGGCCCGACAGCGCCACGCGTTCTTGCCGCTCGGCCTCGCTCCGGCGCGCGATGAGCTCGGCACGATGAATCTTCAGCTTGAGGAGCTGAATGTCGTCGCCGTCGCCGTTTTTCACCTTCTCCTCGACGCGAGGGAGATACTTGTCGACGCGTTCGAGCGCGTCGTCGACCAACGATCGCGCGTCGCGCGCGAGCTCGACGCCGTAGAACGCTTGCCGAACCGTCAATCGCACTTCGTTCTTCGACTTCTGAACGTTCTCTTCGCCGACCTTGACCTGCGCCTTCGCCGCGTCGATGGCGTTGGAGATTTTGCCGAAGGTCCAAAGAGGAACGGCGCCGTCGATGCCGACGCGCCAGGCGAGCGCCATGCTCGACGTGATCGCGGCGTCGGTGTTCGGGCTGTAAAACGCCGTGCCGGAAACCGTCGGCGCGAGCGCCACGCCGGCCGTTGCGGTGAAGCCACCGAAGGGGAGCATCCTCACTTCGAACAACTGCGCGCGCATCCGGTCGAGCTGCGCGCCGGCCTCGTGGACCTTCGGGTAGTTCGACTCGGCGAACCGCAAACACTCGGCGAGGGTGTAGGCGTGCCGAGCGCCGAGCGCGACCGCGGGCATCGGCGTGGCGGGGGACGGCGGAGGCGCCTCCGCGGGCGCCGGGGCGGGCACCGGCGACGAATCGGGCGCTCCCCACGCCGCAGTCGTCGCCATGCCGACGGACACCGCGAGCAAAGGAACGAACGGGCCGAGCCGCATGGCGGGGCGGAGCCTAGCAAAACCCCGGCCGCCCGCGGAGAAACCTACCCGCGCGAGTTCACGCCGGCGCGCCGCGCCGCCCGGCGAAAATTCGATCGATCGAGCCCGGATTGGCGCGCCGCCTCGGACACGTTGCCGCCCGCTCGCTCGAGCACTTCCATGAAATAGGATTGCTCGAAGGCGGCGACCGCGCGCTGCTTGGCCTCCCGATACGGCAGATCGGCGAGCGACCGCGCGGGCACTTCATTTTCGCTGGAAACGGGCGGCTCGTCGGGGACGAGTGGCCCCTTGCGGCCGAACGGCAGATCGCCAACCTCGACGGTCTCGTTCGAGCAGAACACGACGGCGTGCTCGAGCGCGTTCTCGAGCTCGCGCACGTTGCCCGGCCAGAGCTGGCTCTGCAGAGCGCGCATCGCGTCCGGGGAAATCTTCCTCACGTCGCGCCCCGTCCGCGCCGCGTACTTCTGCAAAAAGTGGTACGCGAGGAGCGGAATGTCGTCGCGACGGGAGCGCAAGGCGGGCAGCTCGATGGCCACCACGTTCAGGCGATAGAACAGATCCTCACGAAACTTGGACTCGGCGATCCGGGCGCGAAGGTCCACGTTGGTGGCAGCGACGACGCGTACGTCGACCAAGCGCGTGTCGTTCGAACCCACTCGCTTGATTTCTCCCTCCTGGAGCACGCGCAGCAGTTTGACCTGCGCGAGGGGCGGTAAATCGCCCACTTCGTCGAGGAAGATCGTGCCGCCGTTCGCCGCTTCGAAGAGCCCCTCGCGCGTCGCCGTGGCACCGGTAAAAGCGCCGCGCACGTGCCCGAAGAGTTCGCTCTCGATGAGTTCCACCGGAATCGCGGAGCAGTTCACGGCGACGAACGGCTTTTGTGCGCGCGTCGAGTGTTGATGAATCGCGCGCGCGGTGAGCTCTTTGCCGGTGCCGCTCTCGCCGAGAATGAGCACCGTCGACGAGGTCGGCGCGACGCCGACGGCGAGGCGGTACACCTCGCGCATCCGCTTCGAATTTCCTACGAGATCGCCGAATTGCTCCTGCTCGAGCTTTTGTTCGAGCAAATGCGCGTGATAGACGAGCCGTCGATGCTCGGCGGCCTTGGCCACCGTGAGCACGACTTCGTCGTTCGACCGGAACGGCTTCGTGAGGAAGTGATACGCGCCCGCGCGAACCGCCTGCACGGCGGTTTCTACGTCGCCGAACGCCGTCATCATGATGATCTCGACTTCGACCCGCTTCTCTTTGACGTGAGAGAGCAGCTCGAGGCCGCCGACGTTCGGCATCATCAGATCGACCAGGGCCACGTCGAACCGCTCGCGGTCGAGCCACTCGAGCGCCGCGCGGCCGTCGTCGGCGGTTTCCACTTCCATTCCGCGGCCGAGGAGCATTCGAGCCAGGCTCCGTCGCACGGTAGGCTCGTCGTCGACCACGAGAACGCGGCTCACCGTCGGAACGGCGCGAACGGTTCGGTCCTCGAGGACCGCGGCCGATGCGGGTGTCCTCGTCATCGCGTACCTCCGGAGGGGCCCGCGCGTCGAACGTCGG
>DATBBD010000328.1:0-1893 GCA_036271175.1 Polyangiaceae bacterium
CTCGGCGAGAAAAACGGATTTCGTTTCCGGGTCCTCCGCGAGGTGAGCGCGCGCAAGATCCCGCGCGACCTCGGATATCGGTTTTTCCACGCAACAAACCTAGCATCGCCTCAGACCGTCGACCAGAGACCGACTCATTGCACCGCGTCGTACACGATGATGCCGTCGCCCCAGCGCTCCCGCGACCAGGCGTGGCCGTGGGACTTGAGGAATGTCGGAGGCGAGTACGCGTCGCGGCTCCGGGCTCAGTTGCCGATCTGCTGCGCCGGGCCGCCTACCACGATGTTCTTGAACCAGTCCACGATGCGCACGCTGCCGACGGCCTCGGTGTAGAACGTCGCGCTCGCGAGCCAGGTGTGCGTCGTGCCCGGCGGATAGAAGGTGCTGAAGTTCGGCGTGATGCCTTCGATGTACGTCCGGAAGTCGTCGAGGCCTTGGTCGTACGTCGCGGCCGGCACCGGCGTCGCGAGGCTCCCGGTGCAGTTGTTCTGGCCGTAGCCGTAAAAGAGCGTGATCACGCCGTCGTCGTTCGAATCGAGGAGCCCGACGTGGGTATCGATGCCGGCCTTGGTCGTCGACTCCGTCACGAACTTCGTGAAATCGAGCTCGTAGTCGTCGGGGTTCGCGCACGCACTGCCGCAATCTTTGAGCACCGAGTCGTCGAGGCCCCACGTCGTACGCCACAGCTTTTGCAAACACGTCGGAATGTACTTGTCCGACATGGGCGGCCCCGAGTCGTCGATCATGGCGACCGGGATCGTCCCGAACGCGCGCTGCACGAGGTACTCGTTCGACGCGGCGCCGAAGCCGCCGGCGCTGACGCCCGTGAGGACGACCTGCGTTGCGTCCTTGAAGGTCGGTACGATGCGGTTCAAGTACGCCTCCATGTCGAGCCGTCCGACGAACTGCTGCGTGCCCGTGACGCCGGAGATGCTGCCGCTGGCGTTCGTGCCGATGTGCGAGTCGCCCGTGCAGTACGGCACGAACACGTAGTTCCAATCCTTCACGGGATTGTCCGCGTTCGTGCGATCGAACACGCCGACGCTGCCGCCGCCGGTCTTTTGCGTCGAGGCGTTCGCAGGATTCAACGCGCACGTCGTCGCGTCGAAGCACGCGCCGCCGCCTTGAAGGAAGATCATGACGTTCTTCGACGCGCTGTTCATATTGACGGAGACGCCCGCCGTCGAACCATCACGGCAGTGTGAGTCGGGAAAGTCGATCCACGTCCAGGTGTTGTCTGGTCCGGTGAGCGGCATGCCGCTCGTCGGGAACGGGGGCAGGGGAACCACGCCGCCTCCGCCGTCGGCGGAAGTGCCACCATCGACCGTGCTCGGCGCGCCGCCCGTGGAGCCCGGCGAACCGCCGGTGCTTTCGGGCGTGCCGCCGCCGCCGGGGCTTCCACCCGATTCGCCGGGAGTGCCGCCGTTCGAGACGCCGGACGAACCGCCGCCGCCGACGAACGTGCCGCCGTTGCCCGATGTCGCGCCGGTGCCGGACGGCGTGCCGCCGCTACCGACGAAGGTCGAGCCACCGCTGGACGTCTCGCCGTTCGCGCCACTGTTCGAATTGTTGTTACCGCTGCTGCACGCGACGAGCGTGCTCGACAGCACGGCTCCCGAAATGAAAGCGAAGAAGCGCATGGTGTGTGATCCCCTGGTTCGCCGCGTCGTAGCGCGAGCGTCGGGTCCCTTCAACGGGGACCGCGCGACACGGTCAGCGCGTCCGTCGCTGTCGCGCGCGGGAATCGGGTTGACGTTTCGAGTGAGTCGCGAACGAGGCCGAGCTACTCGGTGACCAAGACGCGCGAGAGCTGTGTGCGTTACCGCACTCGCGTCATTGCACCGCGTCGTAGACGATCGTGCCGTCGACCCAGCGCTCCCACGACCACGCGCG
>DATBBD010000329.1:0-1941 GCA_036271175.1 Polyangiaceae bacterium
ACTCATCGTCTGATTCGCCGTCAGACTGATGGTGGCGACCACTCCGTCGGTTCCCGTCGTGGTGCCGGAGTCCGTCGTCTTGTCTCCAATGTATCTGATTTGAACCGTAGTCGGCATGTCCTCGGCGGTGAGTGAAATCATCGTCAGTCCAGGATCCACCAAATTCAGGATGGTGCTGTCCGCGAATTGAGCCGCCTGGCGCGTCTGTGCGACGTCCCCCTCGCTCGGCGCCGTGGACCCCGTATTTTCCGCCCCTTGTTGCCCCATTTGCCCACCCGAGCAACCTGCAGCCATGGCGAGCAGTGCGATCAGTGTGAACGACCTCATCTTCTTCCTCCTGTGTGCCCAGACACAAGTCTGCGGCATGGTTTCAGGATCAAGTAAGAAGTCTGAATAACAAAGAGGAATCGATAGCACGCATCATTTTCAGTCAGCGTGAATTGATGTCATGCATCAAGCATGCGTATCGATGTGCATGAACTAGCGTGAATCATGCTGTTTCATCGAGCGCACGAGCGCTCTCATTGCGTGCGGAAAGCCGACTCGTCGTGACGAGCGCTCAGCAAATCTCACATGTTGTGAAATGTGCGCGCGCGTGCGGAAATTTACGCGCTCGCGAATTCACGAGTGCGGATTGAAGCACGCAATGCGATGTCCGCTCTTCGGCTCGGTCTCTTGCAAGGTCGGAGTTTCGACGTCGCATTTGCCGTGAATCGCGCGCGGACAGCGCGGATGAAAGGCGCAACCGCTCGGCGGGGCGAGCGGGCTGGGCGGCTCGCCCTCGAGCACGACGCGCAGACGGCGCCGCGCCGGATCGGCGACGGGGACCGCTGAAAACAGGGCGCGCGTGTACGGATGCAAGCGTCGCTCGAAGAGCGACGCGGTGGACGCGAGCTCGACGATCTTGCCGAGGTACATCACCGCGACGCGCTGGCTGACGTACTCGACGACTTTGAGATCGTGCGAGACGAACAGAAACGAGAGCCGATATTCGTCCTGCAGATCGAGGAGCAAATTGACGATTTGCGCCTGCACCGAGACGTCGAGGGCGCTCACCGGTTCGTCGCAGACGATGAACTTCGGATCGGTGGCGAGCGCGCGGGCGATGCCGATGCGCTGGCGCTGCCCGCCGCTGAATTCGTGCGGCAACCGCTTGGCCGCGTCGGCGCGAAGGCCGACCCGTTCGAAGAGCCCGGCGACGCGAGCGTCGATTTCCGAACGAGACTTGAACAGGCGATGAATCCGGATCCCTTCGGCGACCGCGTCGCCCGCGGTCATGCGCGGATCGAGCGACGAATAAGGGTCCTGGAAGATGATCTGCATGCCGCGGCGGAGCGGACGGAGCTCGCGCTCGGAGAGGCGCGTGATCTCGACGCCGTCGAAGACGACGCGGCCCACCGTCGGTTCGACGAGGCGAAGGACGGTGCGTCCGAGCGTCGTCTTGCCGCAGCCGCTTTCGCCGACCAAGCCGAGCGTCTCGCCGCGGCGGATGTACAAAGAGACGTTGTCGACCGCGCGGAGAAGCCGCGTCCGCGAGAAGAGCCCGGCCTTCACCGGGTACGCTTTCGACAGCTTGTCGACGCGGAGGAGCGGCGTGGCCGAGTCTTTTTGCGCGGCGCCCCGAGGCTCTTCGGAAGACGCTCTCGTGTCGGTCACTCGGCGGCTCCCGCGTAGTAGCACCGGGCGCGCCGTTCTGCGTCGACGTCGGCGAGCGCCGGCTCGACCTCCGCGCAGCGTTCGTAGCCCGTCGGCTTTTTCTTTCTCACCGCGCACCGATCGGCGAAGCGACAACCCGGCGGCAGTGCCGCGAGATCGGGCACCATCCCCTCGATCGCCGCGAGGCGTCGTGGTCTGTCCGCGCGCCGCGACGAATCGAACGGCGGCATGCTGGCGAGGAGCGCGCGCGTGTACGGGTGCTGCGGCTCGTCGAAGATCGACGTC
>DATBBD010000330.1:0-3508 GCA_036271175.1 Polyangiaceae bacterium
GGCCTCTACGTTATCACCGTCGTCGCACTGTTCCTCACGTACCTGCTCTGTCGGTTCCTGGTGACGGCCAAGGTGGGACGGATTTTGCGCGCGATTCGCGACGCCGAGAGCCGGGTCATGTTCTGCGGCTACGACCCGAAAAAGTACAAGCTCTTCGTGTGGACCTTGTCGGCCGTGCTCTGCGGCCTCGCCGGGGCGCTCTACGTTCCCCAGGTCGGCATCATCAATCCGAGCGAGATGCAGCCGTCGAACTCGATCGAAATGGCCATCTGGGTTGCCGTAGGCGGCCGCGCGACGTTGGTGGGCGCCGCGGTGGGCGCGCTCCTCATCAATGCAGCGAAGAGCTACTTCACGGTCGCGCTGCCCGAGGCCTGGCTCTACATCCTCGGCACGTTGTTCATCGCGGTGACCCTCTTCGTGCCGAAGGGCGTCATCGGTTCGCTCGACAAGAGCGGACGAGCCTTCTCATGAGCGCAATCATGGCCGACGCCGCTCCCGTTTCGGACGTTTCCCCCGAATCCACCGAGCGCGCCTCCGGCGCTCAACCCAAAGCGAAAGAACCGAAGCGCGCCTGGTGGCTGCGCGGGCCCGGTGTCGATCGCGAGCGCTACGACGCGCTCGTTACCCGCCGGAAGGCGTCGCTCTGCGTCGACAACGTCAGTGTGAGCTTCGACGGGTTCAAAGCGTTGAACCAGCTCACGTTGATCCTCGACGAGGGCGAGCTGCGCTGTCTCATCGGGCCGAACGGCGCGGGTAAAACGACGCTCATGGACGTGATTACCGGCAAGACGCGGCCCGACGAAGGCAGCGTCTTCATGGTCGGCGACATGCGGGACCTCACGCAGCTCTCCGAGTACGAGATCGCGAACCTCGGGATCGGTCGGAAATTCCAGCGCCCCACCGTGTTCATGGGTCACACGGTTTTCGAGAACCTCGAACTCGCGCTGACCGGCCAGCGCGGCGTGTTCCGCTCGATCTTCGCGAAGCTGAACGGCGAGCAAAAAGACGTCATCGGGGAAGCGCTGAAGACCATCGGCCTCACCGACGTGAAAGACCGCGTGTCCGGCGAGCTCTCGCACGGGCAAAAACAATGGCTCGAAATCGGCATGCTCCTCGTGCAGAGCCCGCGCGTGCTCCTCGTCGACGAGCCGGTCGCCGGCATGAGTCACCAGGAAATGGATCGAACGGCGGAGCTTCTGACCTCGCTCGCCGGTGAGCGCACCATCGTCGTCGTCGAACACGACATGGAGTTCGTGCGGAGCATCGCCAAGAAGGTGACGGTTCTGCACGAAGGCAGCGTGCTCGCCGAAGGAACGCTCGAAGAAGTGAAAGCCGAACCCCGCGTGGTCGAAGTCTATCTCGGAGAATGAGCGTGCTCGAACTCGCGTCGGTCAATCAATATTACGGCGAGAGCCACATTCTCCGCGACGTCACCATCTCGGTGCCGGAGGGGTCTTGCACCTGCTTGATGGGTCGCAACGGCGTCGGGAAAACGACGCTGTTGAAGTCGGTGATGGGCCTTCTGCCGGTCCGCGCGGGCTCGATCAAATTTCGAGGTGAAGACCTCCGTGGCAAGCCCGCCGAGATCCGCGCGCGCCGCGGCATCGGCTACGTCCCGCAGGGCCGCGACGTGTTCCCCATGCTCACCGTTGCCGAGAACCTCGAACTCGCCGCCGTGGCCGCGGGCAACGGCAAGGTGCCCGACCGAGTATTCGAGCTCTTCCCGATCCTCAAGTCGATGTCGGGTCGTCGTGGCGGCGACTTGTCCGGCGGTCAACAGCAACAGCTCGCGATCGGCCGTGCGCTCACCATCAGCCCGAAGCTGCTGGTGCTCGACGAACCCACCGAAGGCATCCAGCCGAACGTCGTGAGCGAAATCGCCGCGATTCTCACCAAACTGAACCGCGAAGAGAAGCTGACGATCTTGCTCGTCGAACAGAAGCTCCCGTTCGCCCGTAAGGTCGCGTCCGGGTTCGTCATCATGGAGCGCGGGAGAGCCGTCGCGACCGGCGCGATCGACGAGCTCACGTCGGAGCTCGTGCAAAAGCACCTGACGGTCTGAGGGCCTCGGCGCGCTCTTCGCTTCGGGGAGGGCGCCCCTCCGGAAATCGAATCCGTCGAGCTAAAGCGTGCTCGCCGGGCCGTGCGGGCGCGGATGAATTCCGGTCACGCCTTCGACGAGCGGTAGATAAGCGCTGCGCGGATTGTCGGCGATGAGCGCGCGGGTGATGCGACGAGCAGCGTCCATGTCGCCGAGATCGACGAGCAGCGTGACGGTCATCGCGTGCCGGGCTTCGGCGAACGGGCCCGTGCTCGGGTACCAGGCGTCGCCCTGCTCGGCGAGCGCCAGAGCGCCGGCCTTGTCGACCCTATGGAGCCGCGAGAGCTCGCGCAGGAAATCGGACTCGCTGTCGGGTTTTCGAAGCGGACCGTTCGTCGAGGTGAAGACGGAAGCGCCGCTTCCGAGGAGCTCGGGAAGCGTCGTCGCGGCGACGGTCGCCGTTGCGGCGAGAGCAGGAGCTTCCGGGCCGCGGCTCGCCAAGCCCGAGTGGTGCACACTTCGAAAGAAACAAGGGCAACACAGCGCGCCGAGTGTCGCGACGCCGATTCCGATCCGACGCGACGTTCTCATCAAAAGCCGGCCGGGCAGCCCTTGGTGTTCTTGAAGGACTGGAGGAGTGAAAGATTCTGCGATTCGTCGGCGTACTCCCAGGCCCACGCGCCCGCGTAGCCGTTGTCCCACCACGAGCCGAGGATCTGCGCGAAGGCGACGTCGTCGCCGCCGTCGGAGAACGGCATGGGTTGCAAATAGAACTCGCCCATGACGGTGGGCTTCTTGCCGTAGCCGATGTCGGCGGGGCTCTTGGTGTAGGGCCAGTACTCGTCGACCCAGCCGTAGATGTGCGGCTGATCGAAATCGACGCCGGTGACGTCGTCGAACGCCCAGGCCCACTTCGCGGCGGCCCAGCCGACGCTCGTGAGCGACGCGGGCGCCTCGTCTTTCAACGCCTGCGCCGTCTCGTCGATGAGCGACTTCATGTCGGCGAGCGAGACGGCCGTCAGGTCGGAGTTCGGCGTGAAGTCCTGACCGCTCGGCGCATTTCCGGTTGCGGTGACCGCCCATTCGGGTTCGTTGATGACGTCCCAGCCGAGGAGGTGCGACGCGCTGGCGCTGCTCGCAGCCGCGCGCGCCAACGGACGCACGACGTTTGCGATCACCTTCGCGCGCCGCGTCGCGTTCGTGACTATCGGCGCGATGCTGCGGACCAACACGCCGCTGTCGGTCGTGTCTGGGCGAAAGGCGTCGAACGAGAACACGGTGAACACGAGGTAGAGGTCGTTCTTCTCGGCGAGGTCGAGGGCTTTTTGCACGTCCGCGATCGCCGTCGCCGTGATGCCGGTCGGATCGCCGGCGGCGTCGAACTGAACGCCGTCTCCACGAAAATCGGGGAAGACCCACCAGCGAATGACCGACGCGCCTGCCGCGTGCATGGCGGCCAGATCGGTG
>DATBBD010000331.1:0-19672 GCA_036271175.1 Polyangiaceae bacterium
GCTTCCGCGGTCCGGAAACCTGGCACGCTACCCTTGACCGGTCCAGGCCATCCGAGTGGTCGGAGGCGCCTGGAATCGAAGTGCCCGTCTTCGGCGGCGCTGGCTCGTTCGGACACTTACGGGTGGCTGGGGAAATCTCGCGACATGCTTATTTGATGTAACCGAGGGCCGCGGTGCACGAATTCCGAGGCGAAACGCCTCGAAACATGAACCGCGGCCGTTCATCGATGAATGGTCGGTACGACGATGTGACGACCGGCGGCCGCACGATGGCATCGGACTCCCTCGAATGCCGTTCGCTGTCCCCAGCGAAATGCGGCCAGTCACGTTGACCGATCCCGAGGTTCGCCGTACCTTCGATTGACTGGACGTCTTCGCGGTCCGAGGTAATGGAAAGCATCCGCAGCGAGTCGACAAGTAGAGAGAGCAAGGACGAAATTACGCATGGCTAGGAGCAAGGCAGCCGCCCAAGGCAGTTTCAAAGTCGTCTTCGAACAGGAGGGCTCCGGTTGGCGCGCCACTGTGTCCGAAGTGCGAGATTGCGAGGCTTGGGGGCGCAGCTTGTCGGAGGCTCGCCGTCGAGTGCGCAAGGCGCTCGGCACCTCGAGCATCAAGAACGCCGCCGCCGTCGCGCGGCGCGCCGTCCTCGTGGAAGACGTTCGCTTGCCGGGTGCGGCGAAGAAAGAACTCGAGCGCTATGGCGACGCGCGTGAAAAAGCGCAGGCGGAAGTCGTCAAGCTCCGCGTGGCCACGCGCCAAGTCGTCGACACGCTGACACGGAAATTCGGCATCAGTCTTCGCGACGCGAGCTCGCTGCTGGGTCTGTCGCGAGAGCGCGTCCGCCAGCTCACCGTCTGATCGGTTCTGGTCCACAAAAAGCGAACGGCCCCGTCGGAGTTCCGACGAGGCCGTTTTGCTAGCCGCGAATCGGTCGCTGCTTACTTCGAAGCAGCGAGAACCGCTCCCACCGCTGCGGCGGGAACCGACTCTGCCATGTGCTCCGCCGCACCGGCGCCGTGGAAACCACCGACGAGCTCCGGGTACGCCGGACCGCCGTGCTCGTGGAGGTCGAGTCCTTCGATCTCGCCTTCCTTCGAAACGCGGAGGGTTCCGGTCGCCTTGACGGCGTACATGAGGATCATGCCGACGGTGAAGGTGGCGACGGTGATGCACGCGCTGCCGATGCACTGCGCGACGAGCTGATCCGTGCCGCCTCCGTAGAAGAGACCCTTCACCACCGAACCCGCCGAGTTATCGGGACCCGTCGGCGTCGGAGCGCCGAACTCGCCCGTCGCGAAGAGACCGAGGCTCAAGGTTCCCCAGATGCCGCAGGCGCCGTGCACGGCGACCGCGCCCACCGGGTCGTCGACCCGGAGCCACTCGACGAGGTCGATGGCAAGGATGCACACGACGCCGGCGATGGATCCGAGAAGAATCGCGCCGAGCGGCGACACCCAGTAGCAAGGGCAAGTGATGGCGACGAGACCGGCGAGGAAGCCGTTCACCGTCATGCCGCAGTCCCACACCTTGTTGCGCGGGTAGATGAACGCGAGCGCCGAGAGACCGCCCGCGCAAGCCGCGAGGGTGGTGTTCGCCGCGACGCGACCGCAGCCGACCATGTCCATGCCCGAGAGCGTGCTGCCCGGGTTGAACCCGTACCAGCCGAACCACAGGATGACGCCGCCGACGGAGGCGATCACCATGTCGTGTCCCGGAGGCATGCTGCCGCCGTCGCGCTTGAACTTGCGTCCGAGGCGCGGCCCGAGGGCGATGGCGCCGGTGAGTGCGACGAAGCCACCGATGGTGTGAACGACGGTCGAGCCCGCGAAATCGTGGAACGGAACCGGCTTGATGGTGTTGAGCCAGCCGTCCGGACCCCACGCCCAGTGGCCGAGGATCGGATAGATGAACCCGCTCACGCCGAAGCTGTAGAGCAGGTCACCGACGAAGCCCGTGCGGCCGACCATCGCGCCCGAGGTGATCGTGCTGCAGGTATCGGCGAAGGCGAACTGGAAGAGCCAGAACGCGAGGAACGCAACTCCGGACGAACCGTACGTATCGGGCGTGCCCTGCAGGAAGAAGTACTGATGCCCGATCCAGCCGTTGCCGGAGCCGAACATGAACGCGAAGCCCCATGCATAGAACAGGATGCCGCAGAGGCAGGTGTCGACGATGCCTTCGAGGAGGATGTTGACCGTCTCCCGCGTCCGGGCAAAGCCCGCCTCGAGCATCATGAACCCGGCCTGCATGAAGAACACGAGGAACGCCGCGATGACGGTCCACATCGTGTTGATCGGGTTGATGTACGCGGGCGGAGGTGCGGCCGCGTCGTCCGCGAGCGCGGGCGAGGCGAAGTACCATGTGCCAATCTTGATCAGAGCGAGCAGAAGGACGACACCGCCCACCTTGCTCGCGACGAGAGTGGCGAATAGGCGCCGGTACTCCGTCTGTCGCATGCGACGCTTGAATTCCGTTAACATCGGGTCTCCTGGACTGGGTGGACGCCCGCCTACGGCTCGACCGCGGATGCTTCCCCCGTGCAAACACTAGAAACGGGTTTCAGCGAACCGCCCCCGAACCTTCGATGGGCTGCGCTCGTCGCCCATCGCCGTGCTGACGATGGGCCACGATGTGTGTGGTGACCGGGAAACTACGGGGCCAACGTTTCTTGATAATTTCTTGATGCGATCTTTTTCGCGTCGGCGCACGAAAGGAACGATCTCGTGCTCTTCCGACGGCGCGTCATGGGACGTCTCCGTCGATCGACGCCTAAAGACGCGCTCTCTCGCGACCCTGGAAGCCGACGAATGTTTCGGCCACGGATGTCGAAAAAACGAGCGCCCTCTACGGCTCCTCGCCCTATTTCGGCGCTTCCTGGTCGAGCGACCGCACGATCGCGATCGCAATGAGTCCCACTCCCACGCCGGCAATGATCCGCGGGGCGACAGGGACGTGGAGCACACCGAGGATCGCGCTCACGACGACGGCCGGAACGAGGGCCGCGGCCCGGGCGTAGTTCCTCTTCGGGTCGGGGGCCATGGAGGGAGCGGACTTTACCCGAAATTCGAAACCACGACGTTGCCGGGTTGTGGACACCCCGCGATGACGCAAGTAAAAACCCGGGCGCAACAGGCCGAAGTGGCGGAATGGCAGACGCGGCGGATTCAAAATCCGCTTCTCGAAAGAGAGTGTCGGTTCAAGTCCGACCTTCGGTACCTCGATTCGAACGGACGGCGACCGGGCCGCCAGCGGCCGAATGATCGATAGATCGGCCGTTTGCTTGCGTCTCGGCTCGGTGAGCCTCAAATCAAGGGGGTTCGAGGCGGAGAGATGTTCATGCGACGTTCGCTGATCGGGAATTGGGCGCGATACGGGGTGGTCATCGGTATCTCGGCGTTTGCGGCGTGGGGAACCTCGGCCGCGCCCGGGACGCCGGATTGCGTTCAAGTCTCGGCGCAGGCCGTTTATCGAAATTACGGCTACGACCACCTCGTGAGCATCGCCAATGCGTGCCAGGAAAGCGTGATGTGCGTCGTTTCGACCAACGTGAACCCCGAGCCGCAACGCGTGGAGGTCGCGCCGAAGGAACGGGCCGACGTCCTCACGTTCCGGGGGTCGCCGTCGCGGGCGTTCGTCCCCAAAGTCGCGTGCCGGCTGGCCTCCGCCGCCCCCTGAACCGCCCCTTTTTCGGCGAAGATCGTCCCCAGGCGTCCCGCCGAAAGGCGAAGCGAGCACCGTAAGTGGCCGTGTGGTATGGGTTATAGGATGGCGGAGGACCGGAAGAACCGCAGTGATGCGCCGGGCCACGATCTCGGGCTCGAACGGGATCAGTTCCTGAGGGCCTTCAAGGGGGCGCAGCTCTCCAAGGAGTTCGTCGAGGAATTCGAGGGGCTCCAGCGGCGGCTGAACGACCTTCAGGCGGAGAACGGGCGCCTTCGCGCGGCCATCGAGGCCGACGACGCGATCCGAGATTTGCTGAGGAAGATCGAAGCGCTCGAAGCCGAGAAACGCGAGCTGCTCTCCCATCATCGGCGCGTCGAAGAACTGACGTCGGACTTCAACGCCCGCTTCCACGAGATGGAAGACGACTTTGCGAACCTCGCGAACCTCTTCGTGGCGAGCAACAGCCTCCATTCGAGCCTTTCGCCGCGCGCGGTTACTCGACGGGTCACCGAAGTGCTCGAACAGCTCGTCGGAGCCGAACAGTTCGGCGTTTACCTGGTCGCGAACGGCGGCCGGACCTTGGCGCCGATCGCGGTAGTCGGGCTCGGCAAGGACGGCCCCTCGCCGGAAACATTGGCCGGCGGCGCCGTCGGGCACGTCGCGCGCACCGGTCAGGCACGCATCGACGACGAATCGGACCCCAGCGTGGGCGGCGTCGACAAGCCAGCTGCGATTTTCCCGCTGCAGATCGACGACAACATCGTCGGCGTCGTAGCCATCTTCAAAAGCTTTGCCCAAAAAACGAGATTTTCGACGGTGGACTTCGAACTCTTCAAGTTGCTCGGGCAGCACGCCGCTGCAGCGCTCATGAGCTCCGGTCTTTACGCACAAGCCGAGCGCAAGTTGCCTGGTCCCGAGGTCTTCGGAGACGCGGGTCGCTGATGGCAGACTTCACCTGCTTGGTCGTCGAAGACTCGCCGATGATGCGGCAGCTCATCGTGTTCGCGCTCGGTCGCATCAAAGATCTCCACGTCACCGAGGCGGATGACGGCGTCGACGGCCTGCGCAAGCTCGCCTCGTCGCGCTACGACATCATCCTCACGGACATCAACATGCCCATCATGGACGGGCTCAAGTTGATCCAGCGCGTGAGGAACGATCCGACCCACCGGGAAACGCCCATCGTCGTGATCACCACCGAAGGCGGGAGCGCGGATCGCGATCGCGCGATCCGGCTCGGGGCGAACGCGTACATCACGAAGCCGATCCAGGCGCCGAAGGTCATCGCCACCGTGAAAGAGCTCCTGAAGATCGGGTGAGCGAACGTTGACGCGCAAGCGCGGGACGAACGACGGATTGACCCAGGTCGGTCGCTTGCTCGCGGGAAGCTCCGAGCTCGCGTCACGCGGCGACCGCATCGATCACGAGCGCTGGCGGCGGATCGTCGGCGAGCGCGTCGCCGAACGCACTCGCCCCGGCAAGATCCAGTGCGGCGTGTTGACGGTCTACGTCGCGTCGAGTGTCTGGGCGCAGGAGCTGTCGCTGCTGTCGTCGGCGATGAAGGACCGCCTCGCGGAAGCCGGGTTCGCCGTGGACGAAGTTCGGTTTCGCGTGGGCGACCTCGGCGAGCGGGTCGTCGCGACGCCGTCCGCGCCGCCTCCGGCGCGCGAGACTCCGAAGAGCGCGCTCCCCGACGATCTCGCGCGGCGACTCGAACGAGTCGAAGATCCCGCGCTGCGCGCGGTGATCGCCGAAGCCGCGGCTTATTCGCTCGGGCGCCGGGCCGCGCGAGCGCCTATCGCAATACCCCGAGACCCTCGAGACCCTCGATCCGCCGCACCAAAAACCGCTCCGCCGGACCCAGGTTCGGCTCCGCCTCTTGCAGCGCCGAAAGGTACTGCCGGAAAGCGTGAGCGCTGACCGGCGACATATGACGAACCGAATCGTACAGGCGATCCACTACGTCCGCCGGTAAGGGTCGGCGCGGCACGGAGTACAGCTCGAACAGGTAGTCGACCCAGCTCCCCTTCCCGGTCGCCTGGGCGATCCTGGCGGCGTAGCTACTGGCCTTGTCGGCGACGTCGGGGTCGACGTGTCCGCTCGCGCGCGCGACGCGAAGCAGATTTCTGAGATAGCTCGCGAGGATCCGTTCGGCTTCTTCGCCGCGTCCGAGCACCAGCACCTTTTCGACGAGACCGACGAGCAGATCGAGCGCGTCGCCTCGGCGCGTCGCGATCTCGGTGCGAACCTCGGTCGCCGGTATTTCGAAGTCCGGGGCCCTCACGCTGGTCATCTTCGAGGCGAGGCGCGGTTCACTCTCGAGGACGTCGAAGCTCGTCGACGTGTGCACTTCGAACGACGAGTGCCCGATGACGACGCGGTCGCCTTCGGCGAGGGGCGTCACTCCTTGGCTGTGCTCGCCGTTGACGAGCAACCCGTTCGCGCTCGCGAGGTCTTCGATGGAGAGGGATCCACGCCGGAGGACGAGCCGCGCGTGCGAACGAGACACGAGCGGGTCGTCGATCATGAGCCCGCACTTGGCGCTGCGGCCGACGAGCGTTTCGCCTTGAGCGACCTCGACTTCGCGATCGTCGAACTTGAGCCAGGCGCGCAACGCCGGCCCCATCGGCGCGGGATGACCGCTCTTCGAGTCTTCTTTTCCGGCAGGAACCACGGCAGACCTACTTCAAAGCGACGAGGGGCTCGAGGCCCTCCACGCGGTTCAGCAAGAACCGCTCGGCGGGGCCTTTCACCTTGTTCTTCATGAGCTCGACGTAGCTGCGCAGGCGGACCACGTCGACGCCGCGAACCTTGCGCACCCCCGCGTAAAGCTCGTCGACGACCTCGGCCGGGCACGATCGCTCGAGCGTGATGTAGAGCTCGAACACGTAGTCGATCCAGCGGCCCTTGGAGGTCGCTGCCCCGACCTTCACTGCGTACAAAGTCGCCGCCTTCGCGGTCTCCAGCGACACGTTCCGGCCGCTCTTCGCGTCTTCGAGAATGTTGGTCATGTGCACGCTGAGGATCCGCTCGGCTTCTTCGCCGCGACCCATCGCGAGCGCCTTGTCGGCGAGACCGCCGAGCAGCCCGAAGGCGTCGGCGCGCAACGTCGGCGCGGGCTGCGCCAACGTCGCGGTCTGAATGCGCTGCACACGGAGGATCGACATGTCTTGGTTGCCGATGCGCACGCGATCGCCGTCGCTCAACTTCGTCTTTCCATCGATCCGTTCGCCGTTCACGCGAACGCCGTTGCGACTCCCCAGGTCGTCGATGGAAATCTCGTCCCCTTGCACCGAGAAGATCGCATGCCGCCGCGAGACGAGCGCATCGTCCAACGCGAGTTGGCAATCCGCCCCTCGGCCGACGACGAACTCGCCGTCGGACAGCTCGAAGTCGTGCTGCTGGTACCTCAACCGATACTTCATGAGAGGGGCGGACGGACCATCTCCAGTCTAGCGCGAAAGCTCACGACTGCTTCGAAAGCACGGTGAGCAAACGCTGGACCAGGACCGGATGTGCCACGAGCCCGTACAATTTCAGCGGAGTTCTCCCTGAGCGGTCGAGAAGCGTCCCGAGCGCGGCGCGGGCCCCGCCGTCCCGCGCGATGCCGAGGGCGAGCCCCGGGAGGCTCGGCCGGGGAACGTCCCCGAGCGATTCGAGCACCGCCGCCGGGCCGCGGAGGGTCACGTCGGGCACGCCGACCACCCCGCTGTGAATGACCAGGCGGCCAAAGTCGAACCGCAACGTCAGCGCCGTTTCCCGATCGTAGGCGATGACCGCTACGGCCCCTCGAAGCCGGTCGAATGCGGCCCGGCGTTTCGCATCGGCCGCGACGTTGCTGCGAACCAGCTCGGCGATGCTCACGGCGAGCGGCAGCCGCTCGGCCCCCGGAGCGATGTCGATGAGCGGACTCACGCACCCTCGGGGTACCGCTCGACACCGCGCCGAGTCAAGGTCGCGGCGCCGAACGCACCCGATCCGCTCAGCCGATCTGGATCGCCCAGGCCTTGGCGACGTCTTTCACGGCGCGCACCTGGTCGAGGACCGAAGCCGGCAGCGCCGAGTCGAGCGCCCAGAAGGCGGCGGCTTCATGCGCCCCTTTGTCGAGCCCCATCTGCATGCTCGAGACGTTGATGCCGCCCGTGCCGAGGATGGTGCCGATGCTACCGATGACGCCGGGACGGTCGTGATTGCGGACCACGAGAATCGACCCGTCGAGGTGCGCATCCATTTCGAACTTGCCCCAGCGCACGAGTCGCGGCGTTCGATCGCCCCCGAGCGTGCCACCGACGGCGGCGCGCTGACCGTCCGCGCCGACCACCGTCAGGGTGAGCAAGGTCGCGAACGGGCCCTTTTGCGTCGTGCGCTCTTCGCGCACCTCGATGCCGCTGTCCTTCGCGACGATGGGCGCGTTGACGGCATTCACCGGCGTCTCGAAGAACCCCGCGAGGAGCCCAGAGAGCGCCGCGTTCACGATCGGCGCGGTGGGCAGGGTCGCCGCGTCGCCCGCGCACTCGATCTCGATGGTGCGCGGCCGCACCGACTCGACCTGCGCGAGCAGCTGCCCGAGGTTCCGGGCGAGCGACAGATAGGGGCCGAGCACGGGCGCCATCTCTCGGGCGACAGACGGGACGTTCACCGAGTTCGAAATCGCGCCGGTCTGCAGGTACGCGACGACTTGCTGGGCAATCTCGAGCGCGACGCGGAGCTGCGCTTCTTCCGTCGACGCCCCGAGGTGCGGCGTCACGACGGCTTTCGGATGCTTGACGATGTCGGTCAGGCCGGGCGGCTCTTCGACGAACACGTCGAGACCGACGCCGCCGATTTGACCCGAGTCGAGGCCGCGAACGACCGCGGCTTCGTCGTAGATGCCGCCGCGGGCGGCATTGATCAGCATGACGCCCTTCTTCATCTTCGCGATGGCGGCGTCGTTCACGATGCCCTTCGTCTCGGACGTGAGCGGCGTGTGCACGGTGATCGCGTCGGCACGCCGGAATAGGTCGTCGATAGAGACGAGCTCGATACCGAGCTCGGCGGCGCGCTCGGCGGTCATGAACGGGTCATAACCGATGACGCCCATGCGCAGGCCGCGCGCGCGATCGGCGACGATGCGACCGATGTTGCCGAGGCCGATGACGCCCAGGGTTTTCCCGGCGAGCTCGCGGCCCTCGAACGCCTTCTTCTCCCACTTGCCTTCCTTCATCGTGGAAGACGCGAGCGGGATCTTTCGAGCGACCGAGAAGAGTAGCGCGAGTGCATGCTCGGCCGTGGTCACCGCGTTGCCGGTCGGCGTGTTCATCACGATGATGCCGCGCCGCGATGCCGCCTTGACGTCGACGTTGTCGACGCCGATGCCGGCGCGTCCGATGACCTTGAGCGTGTCGGCGGCTTCGATGACCTTCGCGGTCACCTTCGAACCGCTCCGGATGACGAGCCCCTCGACGCCGACGATCGCTTTCGCGAGCTCGTCTTCGCTGAGTCCGGGTTTGTTTTCGAGCTCGATGTCCCGCGCTTCCTTCAGAAACGCGAGGCCCTCTTTGCTGAGCGAATCGCTGACGAGAACCTTTGCCATCAAGAACCCTTGTGAAAATCGTTCATGAACTGAGCGAGCGCGCCCACCCACTCGGGTTGGACCGCATTGTAAATCGAAGCCCGGATCCCGCCGACCGACCGGTGACCCTTGAGCCCGACCATGCCGAGCTTCTGCGTCGCGGTCACGAACTCGGCCTCGAGCTCCGGCGTCGGCAGGTTGAACACGACGTTCATCAGCGAGCGCGCGCCCTTCTCGACCGGGCATTTGTAGAAGTCAGGGCGTGCGTCGATCGCGTCGTACAGAGCCTTCGCCTTCGCATGGTTCCGTTTCTCGATCGCGGCGAGACCACCGGCCTTCTTGAGCACGTCGAGCACGTTGCGCACGAGGTACACCGCAAACGTCGCGGGCGTGTTGTAGAGCGAATTCTCTGCCGCGTGCGTCGCGTACCGGAAGATCTTCGGAATGTCCGTGCGGCCGCCTTCGACGAGATCTTTGCGGACGATGACCAGGGTCACGCCGCTCGGACCGATGTTCTTCTGCGCGCCGGCGTAGATGAGCCCGAACTTCGACACGTCGATCGGACGTGAAAGAATGTCGCTCGACATATCGGCGACCAGCGGCGCCTTCCCCGTCGACGGAAACTCGTGGAACTGATTGCCGCCGATGGTCTCGTTGCTGGTCAGATGCACGTACGCGGCGTTCGCGTCGAGGTCGAGCTCCGACTGCTTCGGGACGCGCGCCGGCTTCGCTTCCGGATCGCCGGGGGCGACGGAGCGAACCGTGCCGACCGTCTTCGCTTCCTGAATCGCCTTTTTGCCCCACGCACCGGTCACGATGTAGTCGGCGCTCTGTCCGGGCTTCAGCAGGTTCATCGGGATCATCGCGAACTGCTGACTGGCCCCGCCTTGCAGAAATAGGACGTGATGAGTGTCCTTGATGTCGAGGAGCTCGCGGAGCAGCGTGATCGCCTCGTTGTGCACCGCTTCGTAGGCTTTCCCACGATGGCTGTGCTCGATGATGCTCATTCCGGTGCCGGCGAAATCGATGAGCTCCCGCTGGGCCCGCTCGAGAGCTTCGAGCGGCAACGCCGCAGGACCCGCATTGAAATTCATTGCTCGAGCCATGGATCTCCCAAATGGTTTTTTAGAGTTATCCGCGTAACGTCGATGACGCCGCGGGTCAAGACACGCTGGGGGGCGTTTCGGTGAATTGGGGAACGGACGGTGATGAAGCCTTCACCCGACCTCGCGCTCGCCGGAGAGCGTGTGGAAGAAGAGTCCGCTCGGTACCTTCGGATAGAAGAAGGTGGACTTTTGCGGCATCACTTCTCCAGCCTCGGCGATGCGTCGCACCGTGCTGACCGGAGTCGGGTTCATGAGAAAGAGCACCTGGCCTTCGCCGCGTTCGACGAGCGCTGCGCCCTGTTTCGGGTCCTGAAGATAGCGCAGGTTCGTCTTGGCCGCCTGCGCCTCCGGCGTGACCCCGAGGATGTGCTCGAGGATGCCGTCGTGCAGCAACGCAACGGCGGTTTCGCGGACTACCGCGGGCCGCTCGCCGAGTACCGGGTGTCGTCCGAGGTCAACGTCGTCGCGGAGCACGAACAGCACCGCCGCGTCGCGCGTCACGGCGCCGATCGCGGGCCGCTGGCATTGGTCGAGCTCCGACTTCAGTCGGTCGACGCCGCCGCTCACGATCTTCACGTCGAAGATTTCGCCCGCGCGAACGACGAGCGACTCGAGGTCGAACTTGGGGAGCGAGTGCACGAGCCGATGCGTCGCGAACACGACGAGCTTCGGGTCGTCGCCGTTCGCCAAGAGCGCGAACGTGTAGCGGTACTCCGCGCGCGGTTTCAGGGTGCGCCCCGCTGCGCGATCTTCTGCATCGAATTCCGCCGCGAGCGCGACCGCCGTCTCGTAACGATGATGGCCGTCGGCGATGAGGAGCGACGTCGGGTGTAAGGCCTGCGTGATGCGCGCGATGGCTCCGGCCTCGGATATTTTGGCAAGCTCGTGCTCGATGCCGTCGTCGGTTCGAAATTGCGCGAACGTCGCGCCCGAGTCGAGGTCGCGATCGAGGCGCCCTTCGGGGTCGGTGTAGAGCATGAACTGAGGCGACAGCATCGCGCGCGTCGCTCGCGACAGCGCGATGCGGTCTTCCTTCGGTCCAGTCAGCGTGCGCTCGTGCGGCAACACGGCCCGCTCCGAGTAGGGCACCGCACGCACCAGCGCGAAGAAACCGCGTCGCGTGATCCGTGCGCCCCCGCCGGGCGGCTCGAACGTCTGTGCGTATCGGAAATAGCCGGGCGCTTCGTCGCGAACGAGCACGCCGTCGCGTTGCCAGTGCTCGAAGCACTCGCGCGCGTTCGCGTAGCGCTCCGCACCCTTCCCTTCCGGAAGGTCGACGTGCACGACGTTGCGAGGGTCGCGAGCGCCGAGCCGCGCGCGAAGCTCCGCGTCGATTACGTCGTAGGGCGGCGCGATCACTCGGTCGAGGAGATCGGCGGCGTAGCGGAGCGGCTTGAGCGGGGCGATGTCCAACAAGGCCGGGACTCGGTATCACAAAGCCGCCCCGCCCGCCGTCACGTCGAGTGCCCTCGCCTCGGGGGGCCCAAAATGGACGGACGCTCGATTCAGTGCGAACCGCTCGAACCGAGGGCGCGATGCCCGATGTCGGTTCGGTACTGCATGCCGTCGAACCGGATGCACTCCACGCCGGCGTACGCGCGGTCGTGGGCTTCTCGGAGACTCGCCCCGCGGCCCGTCACGGCGAGCACCCTGCCGCCTGCCGTCACGACGCGATCGCCGTCGCGGCGCGTGCCGGCGTGATAGACGCGAACGCCGTCGAGCGCCGAGGCCGCTTCGAGTCCGCTGATCGCGTCTCCGGTTCGCGGCTTGCCTGGATAATTCGCGGCAGCCAGTACGACGCACACGGCGTGGCGGCTCGAATTGCGGAGCGCGCCGCTCGCCGCGGCGGAAAGCCGGCCATGCGCGGCGGCGTCGAAGGCGTCGGCGAGATCGCCGTCGAGGACGTTCAAGAGCACCTCGGTCTCCGGATCGCCGAGCCGCACGTTGTACTCGAGCAGGTACGGTTCCCCGGCCGGCGTGATCATGAACCCGGCGAAGAGCGCACCGCGATACGGCGCACCGATTTCCGCCATTCCGCGGATCGTCGGTTCGAGGAATTCCGCGCGGATTCGTTCCATCATCGCGACGGAGACGAGCGGCGCCGGAGCGTACGCGCCCATGCCGCCCGTGTTCGCTCCGCGGTCGCCGTCGAAGATGCGCTTGTGGTCCTGGGCCGCCGGAAGAACGAAGAGTCGTTCGCCGTCCGAGAGCGCGTGCACGCTGGCCTCCGCGCCTTCGATCCGCTCTTCGATCACGACGGTGCGTCCCGCGTCGCCGAAGGGCTCGCCGCTCAGCATGTGGAGCGCGGCGTCGAGCGCTTCTTCGTGGGTTGCGGCAACGACGACGCCTTTGCCGGCGCAGAGGCCATCGGCTTTGACGACCGGCGGCGCGCTAAAACTCCGAACCGCGTTCCGCGCTTCCGCTTCCGTCTTCACGATCGCGTAACGCGCAGAGACGAGCCCGATCCGCGCCGCGAAGTCCTTCATGAAGGCCTTCGAGCCCTCGAGCCGAGCGGCCGACGCCGACGGCCCGAAGGCGGGAACGCCCGCGCGGGCGAGCCGGTCGACCAGGCCAGCGCACAGCGGCGCCTCGGGCCCCACCACCACGAGATCCACCGCGGCGCCGACGGCAATATCGACGGGATCGCCTGTCGCGTTCTTGAGACGTCCGTGCGCGGCGCCCACCGTGCCGGCATTGCCCGGCGCGACGATGACCTGCGAAACCGTCGGCGAATCTGCGAGCCGGGCAGCAAGGGCGTGCTCTCGGCCGCCCGAGCCAACGACGAGAATCTTGCGACCGGAACCCATGGCTCGCTCGTCCGCTACCACGAGAACGCCGCCGCCCCAAATTGCTTTGGACCTGATTTGCGGCTAACTTTGGGGATTGATTCGTGTGCCTGGCCACGCGCGGCGCTGCCGCCGACCAGGATCGAAAGCCGCCATGTCGACGACCGTCCGCATCACGCGCCCCTACCGAACACTCGAGGAGTTTCTCGAGAACGACGCCTGGACGGTCGATCGTTCGTCGATGTTGTTGCTGGGTGCGGACTCGTTCGAAGCCGGCGCCGAAGTGGCGTTCGACATCGTCCTCGAGAGCGGCGAGAGCGCCGTCGCCGGAGACGGTCGCGTCGTCGAATGGACCGCGGGCGTCGATGAACAACCGAGCGCGCTCCGCGTGAAGTTTCGAAAGCTCGACGCGAACTCGAAGGCCGTGTTGAAGCGAGCCCTCGAGATCCGGCGTGCGTACGCGCGAGCCGCGGCGGCCGAAGCCGAAGCCGCTGCACCGCCGCCCGAACCCGTAGCTGAGGCGCCGGTCCTGCCAGCTCATAAAAGCGGCGTGCATGCGCGGACGGCGCGCGCGGTCGTGCCGCCCGCCAATCGCGACGCACTCCTCGAGCGCCTTCGCGAACGCGCGCGCACGATGGCGAAGGCCGGCGTCGTGCACGTCCCGAATCGCCGTTCCGCCGCCGAGTAGCCGGCGCGCGCCGTCTCTCAGTCGGGCATCGGAACGACGTCGGGCGGCGCGAGCTTCGGGCGCGCGACGGCACGACGGATCAGACGATCGCACAGCGCCGCGAACGGGATGCCCGCTGCCGCCGCCGCCTCCGGAAATAGACTCGTCGCGGTCATGCCGGGCAACGTGTTCACCTCGAGCAAGGTGATATCGCCCGCCGCCACGTCGACCACGAAATCGACGCGCGACAGATCGCGACACCCGAGGACCCGGTGCGCGGTGACGGCCGCGCGATGGATCCGCTCGGTGAGCGTCGGCTCGAACGGCGCCGGGCACCGGTGGACGCTCCCCTTCGCGGCGTACTTCGCGTTGAAGTCGTAGAAGGCGGCCCCCTCCGGCAAAATCAGCGTCGCGGCGAGCACACGCGCGCCGCCGTCGTCGTCGTCGAGCACCGAGCACGTCACGTCGTTGCCCGTCTTGAATTGCTCGACCAGGACGCTCGAGTCGAACGCGAGCGCACGCCGGAGCGCGGCCACGAAGACGTCGTCCGAGTCGCCCTCTTTGACGATCTCGACGCCGATCGCCGACCCGCCCGCGCCGGGCTTCACGACGATCGAACGGCCGAGCTCGGCGCGCACGGCGCGCGCGCGTCGCTCGACGTCGTCGCCACCGGTGACCACCGCGTCTTTCGCGACGAGCAGCCCGGCGCGCTCGAAATGCACTTTCGCGTGCGGCTTGCTCATGGCGAGAGCGCTCGCGAGAACGCCGGAACCCACGTAGGGAAAGCCGGTCACCTCGCAGAGCCCCTGCAAGCAGCCGTCTTCGCCGAGCTGGCCGTGAACCGCGGGAAACACGACGTCGAAATGCCCTGCGGCGAGAGCGCCCGGTAGCGCGGGGTCGAGCTCGAGGACGCGCGCGTCGTGGCCGGCGTCGCGGAGGGCGCGTTCGACGCCCGCGGCCGATGCGCGACTCACCGCCGCTTCGCCCGACGGACCGCCCGCGACGACCGCGACCTTGAACGCGGCGCTCACGGCGCCGCCTGCAACGCGACGTGCACGAGATCGAGCCCGAGCTCCGTCGCGAATTCGTAGATGCGTTCATCGCGATAGAACTCGCCGAACACGATCCGAGTGAGGCCCGCGTTCGCGATCAGCTTGAAGCAGCCGAAGCAGGGCGACGCCGTCACGTACATGTCGGCACCGTCCACGCTCACGCCGTTTCGCGCCGCTTGAACCAGGGCGTTCGCCTCCGCGTGGGTCGTGCGGACGCAATGGCCGTCCTCCATGAGATGGCCGACCTCGTCGCAATGCGGCAACCCGCGGATCGAACCGTTGTACCCCGTCGTCAGGATCATCCGCTCCCGGACGACGACCGCACCGACGTGCTTTCTGTCACAGGTCGACCGGGTCGCGACCTGACGCGCGATCGCCATGAAGTATTCGTCCCAGCTCGCTCGGGTTCGTTCCGCCATCTTCGCGTCCATCCCATTTAATGTCGGAACGGCGCGTGTCCAAACTTCCTTGACCTTCCCCGACGCTCGTGGCTTCTTGCCGGCGTGCGATCCCCCGGAAAAACTGGCGCTTGGACGTTCGCGACGCTGCTCCTCGCCGGAGCCGCGACGACCGCGGCGGCCCCGGCGCTCGGCGCCCCGCGCGACCCGAACGCGATCCTCGCCGAGCTCGAGAAGGACACGGCGCATCAGAGTCTGGTCGCGGGCGCGCTCGGGCACGCGCGCGACGCATTGACGCGGGCGCGTTCGATGGACCTCGCGGGTGACGGCCGCCACGCGACGATCCTCCGCCAAGTGGCCATCGAGTGGCTCGACCTCGGCCGCGACCTGATCCGTACCGCGACGACCGAGGCTGCCACGGACGCGTCGGAAAAAGACCTGGACGACCTCGACACCAAGCTGGTGAGAGGCCGCGCCTTGCTCGAAGAGACCGTCGCGCGCCGCGGACGCGCCCGCCAGCTCTTCGATCAACTCGAGCCCGGGACGCCGGTCGCGCCGGCCGATCCGTCGAAGTCGAAGCACGCTGGTCTCGAGGCGCCCGCGTCGAAGCCGCACGCGGCGTCGAAGGGCGCGGCGCCGTCACCCGGCGCAGCATCGGCAACGCCCGCGCCCCTGGCGGCTCCCTCCGCGACGCCGAGCGTCCCCACACCGACGGGCGCGACGCCGATGGTGCCCCCTAAAACCCCAACGCCGGCTCCCGCGTCGGGTTCGACGGGCTCGAAAGGCACACCATGATGCGCCGCGCACTCGCCATCGCGTTGCTCTCGACGGGCTGTGCGTCGCTGCCGCGACCCGCTGCGCTCGTCGAGGCGGACCGCGCGCGAACCGCGCCCGCGTCGCAGGAAGCGGCCACACTCGCACCGCAAGCGTTTCTCGCTGCCGAGAAAGCGCGCCAAGATGGGGACGCGGCGTTTGCGAACGGAGACCGCGCCGGCGCGCAGCTCCTCGGGGAAGACGCGCTCGCCGCCTACGAACACGCGGTGGTGCTCGCCCGGCTGGCGCGGGCGGATGCGCGGCTCGCGGCGGCCAAGAGTCACGCGGATAAGGCTCGGGTCGAGCTCGGCGCGCTCGAAGAAGAGCAACGACGGACGGCGGCGGAAGCCGATGACTACGACATGAGACTCAAAGTCGCTCGCGACGCGTTGCCGCTTCCGTCCACGGAGCCGGCCACGCCGGAGCGCGAACGCGCGCGGCTGTCGGCGGCAAAGGCGATCGGCGAGCAAGCGCGGTTGCTCTGCATGGCGACGCAGATGCTCGCACCGGATTCGAAGACTCTCGCGGATTCGTTGAAGGCGCTCGACGGCTTGCAAGCGACGCTCGCGAAACAACCGGCGCACCCCCCCATCGACGAAGCCGTGCGCCTGCGGTCGTCGTGCTTGTCGGAGCTGACGAGCGCACGTCGGCCCGCGACGGCACTCGCCCCGGAGGCCGGCGAACCCGACGCCCTCCTCGATTTGCTCGGCAAGGCGGGCGTCGAGCCGTCGCGCGACGACCGCGGCGTCGTGATCGTCCTCCGAGACCTGTTCGACGGCGCAACTCTGCGCGCAGCTTCGAAAGAGAAGCTCACGGCCGTCGCCGAGATCGCTCGCGCTCATCCTTCGTTTCCGCTGCTCGTCGTCGCGCACGGGGCGCGCGGCGGCCGCCATGCCGCGCCCGCGGCCGACTCGGTTGCCGCCGCGCTGAAAGACGCGGGGGCGCCGAAGGTGTCGAGTCGCGACGCCGGCGATGTGCTTCCGATAGCCCAGCCCGATGGCGCCAAGGCCGCGGCACGCAACGAACGCGTCGAGATCGTCTTCGTGGCGCCTACCTCGTAGCAGTCACCGCCCCACCGGAGGCGTTGACCCTCGCGCTCACCCACTCGGCGTTGCAGCGGAGCGCGGTTGCAGCGCGAATGGAAAACAATTGTCCCCCTTTACGAATGAGGGAAGTGGTCGAAATATAAGGGAGGCAATGACACGCGACGCGGCACTGGGAGAACGGATCGTTTGGTCAGGTCGACCGCGCGTCATCGAAACTCCCGACACGCTCCGCGCGATCGCTCTCTTGCTGTTCGCGTTCTCGGCGGTGTCGCTCTGCTTCGCAGTCGTCGTCTCGTTCGCGCTGCACGTGACGCCCACGTCGTGTTTGCTCTTCGCGGCGTGGTCCGCGGTGTTCGGCGTGCTCGTGTTGCAAGCGCCCAAGATGTGGCTCGCCGAAGTCGAGTACATCGTCACCGAGCGGCACGTCGTGATGCAACGCGGTCCCTTCCGCCGCACCATCGAGCGGCGTGCGATCAGCTTCGCGCGCATCAACTGGAGCTCGCGGAGCCCGGGCATCGGCGACATGGATCTCGTGCGCGCCGTGCCGACGGGTGCACTTCGCCGGCGCCTCCTCTTGCAGCTTCGCGGCGTGGTCGCGCCGGATCGCGTCTGGTCGATCATCCGAGGCATCGACAGCCCGATCGTGCCGCACAACGGAGATCGCCCGCTCACGCAACGTCTCGACGACGGCGAGCGAGTCGTGTGGTCGGCGCGTCCGAAGAGTACGCCGCTCGCGTACTTGCCGCGCGGTCGTCGCGAGCTCGGGATCCTCGCGCTCTCGGTCATCTTGTTCTGCGTGTTCTTCAAGATGCTCGCACGCGCGATCCCGAACGAGCGGGTGCTCGCGGCCGCGGGGCTGGAGCACGCGCCCTTCGCGGCGCTCCTCATCGGTGAAGGCATCGCGGCGCTCTTGGTTTTGGGGGCCGCCCTTTACTTCGCGTACGACGCAATAGTCACCCCGGCGCGAAAACGCGAGAACACGCGCTACTTGATCACCGACCGTCGCGTACTCATTCAGCGCGGGCGTGAAGAGCTCCACCTCGATCGCGAACGCATCGTCGACGTCATTCCGACGCGCGGCGCGGGCGGCATGACCGACGTGTTCCTCGTCCTCGACGGCCCCCACGCGCGCGCGCTGGCGATGAGCGGCGCGTTCGGCGAAGCCGGCGGCAGCCCTCAACTGCTCCCGGTGCTCTCGTCGGTCGAAGACGCGGAGAGCGTCAGCCGGATCTTGCTCGCCCGGCGCGTGAACCCCGTCTCGCAAGCGGCCTGAGCCGCGGCGCGCACGGCCGGCGCACGCCGCTCAGCGGGCTTTTCGTTTTCCGTCGCGCAGGCGTCGCTCGGCCCAGGTGCGGTGAAATTCGGCGTTGGCGAGCCACCGATCGCCGTGGTCTTTGCCGCGCAAAATGTATTCGCGAAAATCGGCGAGCGCGCGTTCGAGCGCGGGCTTTCGGATCTTCTCGTCGGTGGACTTGTCGGCGATCGCCATCTCGGCGAGGGCTCGGTAATAGAGCACCTCGTAGTCGGGCGTGAAAAATACGCCGGGGAGCTCGAGCGCCGAGATGGTGCGGCCGCCCGGCTCCCGGAACGTCATTTGGCTCGCCTCGTAGGCGAACTTGAGCGCGTCCGGCAGATCTTCGTCGCGCGCGAGCGCGACCGCGAGCCCCCACGCCGCGAGCGCATGGATTTCCGACTCGTCCGTCGTCGCGAGCGCGATCCGATAATCCCTCTCGGCGAGGGTCAGATCGCCGAGCGACATGCTCGCTTCACCGCGGTTCATGTAAATGCCCGCGCGCTTGTTGCCGTCCCATTCGACGCGGAGCGCTTCGTCGTACGCCTGCCGCTCGCGGTCGAACTCGTGGAGACGATTCGACGCGATGGCGATGTCGAACCATGCGCGCGCCGTTTCCGGCGACGACGGGTCCATCGCGATCGCCGAGAGCAAGACGTTGCGCGCGTCCTCGTCGCGCCCGCGATCCGCGGTGACCAGCGCGTCGCCGAGAAAATAAGAGATTTCGGGATCGTGGAGCGCCGCCCCGCCCCGCATCTCGAGCACCGTCGCGGCCCGAAGCGCGAGCAGGCTCTCGAATTCGGGCGCCATCTCGACGACGTCCGGCGGAATGTCGGTCGGAGTTCGCGCGCGGAGGGCCTCGACCATCGCGCTTTCGTTCCGGCGCGTGTTCGGATCGCGCACTCGATCCCAGAGCGACGACGCGACGGCGGCCCGCGACACCGTGAAGCACACGCCGAGGACGAGCAGGGTTCGTTTCACGGCGCCTTCTTCGCCCCTCGCGCGAGCGCGTCGTGAGCGGCGCGGGCGTGGGCCGCGAACGGCCCGCGCTTTCCGGCTTCGCTCTCGGCGTAGCTCTGCCATCGCTCGAGCGCGAGCTCGCGGTCGTGGTGCTCGGCGAGGATCGCGATCATCGCGTCGAGCTCGCCCGGAGGCAGCGCGACGAACCGCTCGTGCGCGGGCGGCGGCGTCTTCGACGGCGGAGCGATGCCCGCGGCGCTCTTCGCCCGTTCGCGCTCTCGCTCGGCCTCCAGCCCATAGGGTCCGTCCGTTTCGCTGACGACGCCGTCCGCTTCGGCG
>DATBBD010000332.1:0-26821 GCA_036271175.1 Polyangiaceae bacterium
ACCTCGCGGCGCGCCTGGAGATCGTCGCGATGACGAAAGCCGATCTCCCCGACGTGCGCGAGTCGTACGAAACGATGCAACCGCTGTTCGCCGCGGAGGGCGTCGAGCTCCGGCTCATCAGCGCGGCGACCCACGAGGGCATCGACGACCTCGTGTCGCTGATCGCCCGCACACTCGCCGAATCCGCGCCCACCGTGCCTTCGCACACGGTCGTAGACGACGCGACCGTCTGACCGCGGCGGGGGTATCGCCGGCGATTCAAAGCCCCCGGCCGTCCAACGCCGACGCGCCCTACCGTTCGCGCGGCCTTCGCCGAAAGGCGTTCGACCCGAGCGCGACCAGGAAGCCGCTCCACGCCAGGAGCAAGCCGCCGGGCAGTTGCCATCCTCGAGGAAGGAGCGACAGCAGAGCCGCCACGACGATGGCCACCGCCACCGCTTCCGCACACTCGAGACCAGGGATCCGTCCGCGCACGGAATGGTCAACCCCCGAGGCGGGAGGATCCTTCCGGCCTGCGCGCCCGGCACCGCGTGGCACGCTGCCCCGGCCACTCGACGGACGCGGGAATAGACGGCGCCTGCCTATGCCCCGCCCTCTTCGAAGTCGTCGTACTCGTCGAATTCGTAGCCTTCGCCGGCGAGGTTGTCGAAGCGCGTGTACTCGGGCGTGAAGCGGACCTTCACGATGCCGGTCGGGCCGTTTCTCTGCTTGGAGATGATGATCTCCGCGACGCCGCGCTCGGTGCTGTCTTGGTTATAGTACTCGTCGCGGTAAATAAAGATGATCGTGTCGGCGTCTTGCTCGATTGCTCCGGACTCGCGCAGATCGCTCAACTGAGGGCGCTTGTCCTTCGTCGTCCGCGTCTCGACGGAGCGATTGAGCTGGCTCAGCGCGATGACCGGCACTTCCATCTCCTTGGCGAGCTGTTTCAATCCTCGCGATAGCTCGCTGATCTCCTGCTCGCGACTTCCCGCGTCGCGACGGCCTTGCATGAGCTGGAGATAGTCGACCACCACGAGCCCGAGCCCCTGAGCGGGGGGGCCGTCGCCGGTCTTCCGTCCGATCTCGGCCTTGAGACGGCGGATTTTCGCGCGCAGATCGAGCAGGGTGAGCGCCGGCGTGTCGTCGAGCCAGAGCGGCAGCCGCCCGACTCGCGCCGCCGCGTCGGTGAGCTTGTTCCAGTCCTCGTGCTTGATGTTGCCGCTACGGATACGCGACACGTCGACTCGCGCTTCGACGCCGAGCAAACGGGACGCGAGCTGTTCGCGCGGCATTTCCAGCGAGAAGAACCCGACGCCCCAGCCCGGCTGCTCGACGTCGCCGGCGCCGAGCGGATCGCCTGGATCCGTCGTTCGCACGCGCCGCGACGACGCCACGTTCACGGCGATGTTCAACACGAACGCCGTCTTGCCCATGCCGGGGCGACCGGCGACGATGTAGAGGTCGCCCTTGTGAAGGCCGGCGCACTTCTTGTCGAGCCGATCGAAACCGGTGGGAACACCGGTGATACCTTCGCCGCGCTTCGACGCCGCGACCAGAATGTCGAACGCGCCGTGGATCGCTTCACGAACCGGCCGGACCGCGGTGGTCTCCGGGATCCGCGCGATGTCGAAGACGGCTTGCTCGGCGAGATCGATGAAGTTCTGCACTTCGCCGCAATCGCCGTACCCTTCGGCGGCGAAGCGCTGGCAGGTCGAGATCAACTGCCGGAGCCGCCACTTCTCGCGAACGACGCGGGCATGGGCTTCCACGTGCGCGACGGCCGGCGTGGCGTCGCTGAGTTGCGCGAGATACGGCGTGCCGCCGATTTGCTGGAGCCGTTCGCGGTCGCGAAGCACCGACGCGACGGACACGACGTCGACCGGCTTACCAGTACTCTGGAGATCGACGATGACCTCGAAGATTCTCCGGTTTGCTTCGGAGTAGAAATGTTCGGGCCGGAGAATATCGGCGACCCCGTCGAAGGCCTCCGTCGAGAGGAGCACCGAGCTCAGGACCGCCGCTTCGGCGTCGAGATCGTGGGGCGGCACGCGACCTTGTGTCGGCCGGAGCTCCGGAACCTCCTGGCGACGCGCGCGATCCGTCATGAACATGGCTCGGCCCTCCGATCGAAGTGTGACGCTCGATCCCCCCGACGTGCCCTGTCAAACAATGTCCACCAAGCCGCCTTTTGTGGAGAATTCCCCATTGCTAATCCGCAAAAATCGGGGCTTCCCGAACTTATGCACTTCGATTCCACGAGTTATCAACAGGGGCCCAAATGCGCGACACCCCGGCGGCTGAAGAGCCCACCGGGGTGTTAGCGAATCAATGCAGATTCTCAGACGAAGCGAGGTCTGTCAACCAAGCTTCGCGCGCCGCTCACGCGAATGTCACCAGTCTGTCTGACCGCTTTGCGCGTCTCGCTCGCGGCGCGCTTTGGTATATCGCTTGCCGCTGGCCGCTTGTTTGCTGCGATCAACCCTTGACGACTTCGACACGTAGTTTCGTCGTGACGTCGTGGTGCAGCTTGATCGGGACCTCGTGAAGGCCGAGCGTCTTGATCGGCTCGTCGAGCAGGACTTTCTTCCGGTCGACCTCCACGCCAATCGCGCGGAACGCTTCCTCGATGTCTCGGGACGTGACCGCCCCGTACATCTTGTTTTCGTCGCCGACGGCGCGGGGGATCTTCACCGACAGATTGCCGAGGTTCTTCGCCGTCTCTTGCGCTTGAGTGAGCTCCTTGGCAGCTCGAGCAAACGCTTGACGCCGTAGATCTTCGATGCGCGCGACGTTGCCGGCCGTGGCCGGAGCGGCGAGCCCACGCGGAACCAGGAAGTTCCGCGCGTAGCCCGGGCGCACGCGGACGAGATCGCCGCTCTTGCCCAGGTTTTGCACGTCCAACTGAAGGACGACGTGAATCATGGTGGCCATCGTCTTACTCGTTCATCGTGAAGGGTAGGAGCGCGATGCTGCGCGAGCGCTTGATCGCCAAGGTGAGCTCGCGCTGGTGCTTCGCGCACGCGCCGGAGATGCGTCGCGGCACGACCTTGCCGCGCTCGGTGACGAAGTATTTCAAGGACTGCGGGTCCTTGTAGTCGATGCCGCTCGACTCGCCGCCGCAGAAGGGGCAGCCGCGTCGGCGGCCGCGCCGCGGAGGGGGAACCGAATCGGGGGCGCCGGGTCGCTCGCTGGGGGTTTCGCGTTTCATTCGTCGTCCTCCTCATCGTCGGAATTTAGGTCGGGGCCGTCTTCACCGTCGCCCACTTCGTCTGCATCGTCGCGCCGTCGCGGATCGCGATCGTGATCCCGCTCGGGCCGATGCGAATCGTCGAGGCCCAGGATGCGCGCGCGCGAGTCGTCCTCGTCGGCGTCCGGCGTGGCATCGACGTGCTCGAACTTCACGTCTTCCGCGGCGACGACCAGCTCGGCGGTCGCCACTTCGTCGCGGATCTTCACGGTCTGATACTTGATCACGTCGTCGAGTAGCTTGAGATTGCGCTCGAGCTCGGCCACCAAGCCGCCGCGGCCGACGTACTTGAAGTACACGTACACGCCGCGACGGGATTTCCCGACGGGATACGCGAGCCGCCGACGGCCCCAGTTCTCGATGCGCGTGAGCTTGCCGCCCTCGCGACCCACGACGTCGGTCAGCCGGGTCGAGATGCTCTCGGAGCTCTCCCGGGTGACGTCGGGTTTGAGAATGAAGATAGTTTCGTATTCGCGGTCGCTGCCGACCGCAGGTTGCGTTTCAGCCAATGAATGTCTCCTCGTGGACGTGAGGCCCCCACCGAAATGGTGGGAGCAAGGAGTCAGCCCGTTCGACGATTGGTCACGTTCATTGCGTGTTCGAGACCTTGATCGAGGACGAGCTCCACCGCGTCGGCGGCCTGCCCGACGATGCCGTCGAGCTCCGCGCGTTCCGCAGGGGCGAAGGCTTGTAGCACGAATTCCGCGCCGCCTCCTCGAAACCCAGCGGGCGGCTTCCCTACCCCCACTCGCAATCGCACGTAGTCCTTGGTTCCGAGCTCGGCGGACACCGAACGCAGCCCGTTGTGGCCGGCCTCGCCCCCGCCGAGCTTCAGGCGAATGACGCCGAACGGCAGATCGAGCTCGTCGTGGACCACGACGACGTCCGCCGGAACGACCTTGTAGAAGGTCGCCCCGGCGCGGACGCTTCTCCCCGAGTCGTTCATGAACGTCTCGGGTTTCAGGCCGAGGGTGCGATGACCCTTGTGCTCGACGTCGGCGAACTGGCCAGAGAACTTGTCGCGCCAGGGACCGCCGCCCGATCGACGAACCACTTCGTCGAGGACGGCGAAGCCCACGTTGTGCCGGGTGTCGGCGTACCGTTTCCCGGGGTTGCCGAGGCCGACCAGCAGGATCACTTACTGGGCTTGGCGCCGCCCTTGCCACCCGCGGGGGCAGCTCCACCCTTCGCGGGCTTCTCGCCAGCGGCAGGTGCTGCGGCGGCTCCGGCTGCGGGCGCCACCGAAGCGCCGGCCGCAGGTGCGCCGGGTGCGCCCGGTGCTCCAGCCGCGAGCTCCGCGTCGTCGGGCTTCTTCTTCTCCGTGACGACCGCGACGACGGTCTGCTCGGGCGGAAGACGAATCGTCACCCCCTCCGGAACCTTCACGTCCTTCACCGGAATCGCGTGCTCGAGCTCGAGCTCCGTCACGTCGGCGGAGAGCTTCGCCGGAACGAGTGAGGGCAAGCAACGGATCGGAAGCTTGCGGAACACCTGACGGAGCACGCCGCCGGCGACCACGCCCTTGGCCTTCCCCGTCGTCTCGAACGGCACCTCGACGTCGATCGGCTCGTTCTCTTTAATCTCGCGGAAATCCGCGTGAAGGAGCGAGCGCGTCACCGGATGCCACTGGTAGTCGGCGATGAGCACGGTGAGGTTGCGGCCGCCTTCGATATTCAGCTCGATGACGGTGTTGCGCCCGAACTCAGTCGACAAGATCGTCGTGAGCTCCTTCGGCGACACCGCGATCGGGGTGTTCTCGAGGCCACGGCCGTAAGCCACGGCGGGAATACGCCCTTCGGCGCGCAGCCGCTTGGCGGCTCCCTTGCCGTGTTGGTTTCTCGGAAGAGCAGTCAACTTGGTCGTTTGCATGGCTATCGTCTCCGCCGCGGGCTCGCTCTCATACGAAAAGAGAGCTCACGGAATCATTTTGGTGAATGCGTCGGATGGCGTCGCCGAGAAGGCGGCCCACCGACAAATAACGAATCTTCGAGCAAGCCTTGGCAGCGGGGCTCGGCGGAATCGAGTTCGAGACCACGACCTCGTCGAGCGGCGATTTCGCGATGCGTTCGACCGCGGGACCGCTCAGCACGCCGTGCGTGGCGACCGCCACGACGCGGCGCGCGCCCTCGCGCATGACCGCGGTCGCCGCGTTGCAGAGCGTCCCGGCGGTGTCGATCATGTCGTCGACGATGATGCAATCCTTGCCTCGGACGTCGCCGATGAGATGCATCACTTCGCTCACGTTCGCGCGCTCACGACGCTTGTCGACGATCGCGAGGCCCGCGTCGAGCCGCTTCGAATACGCTCGAGTCCGCTCGACGCCGCCCGCGTCCGGCGAGATGAACACCGCGTTCTCGTCGAAGTTCGGCTTCAGGTAGTCCTGAAGAAAGACCGGCAACGAGTAGAGGTGATCGAAGGGGATGTCGAAAAACCCCTGGATCTGACCCGCGTGAAGATCGAGGCAGATCACGCGGTTCACGCCCGCCGCGACGAGGATGTCGGCGACGAGCTTCGACGTGATCGGCGTCCGCGGCGCGACCTTGCGATCTTGACGTGCGTAGCCGTAGTACGGCAGCACCGCGGTGATGGTGCCCGCCGAGGCACGGCGTAGCGCATCACAAATGATGAGCAGCTCCATCAGCGTGTCGTTCACCGGCGAGCAGGTCGGTTGAATGACGAACACGTGACGCCCGCGGACGTTCTCTTCGATCTGAAAGAACGACTCGCCGTCGCTGAAGCGCGAGAACTTGCACTTGGCGAGCTCGGTCTCGAGGACGCGCGCAATCTCTTGGCCGAGCGCGAGGTTCGCCGTGCCCGAGACGAGGCAGAGGTCCTGGTCGCTCACGGCCGACCCGCCCGCACCCACGACGTAACCCGTGGAAAATACTCCGGAATTTTGGACAACGGGCGCATCTACGCGGGGAATGAGTAGCAGCTAGGCTCTGAGCCGTCAACGACGGCCCGGGCGGCCCTGGAAACAGAGCGTGAACGTTCCGGTTTAGCGGTACGGGTTCGAGAGGTCGACGTCGGTGCCGCCCGACGGCGCTTCCACGGGCTTTTGTGGGGGCGCGTGTGCCGCGCTCGCGGCGCTCGGCGACGGGGTCGCCGGGGCCACACTTCGAGGCCGCGAATGGAATGACGAAGCTCTCGCGGCTTCGGACGCGGGCTCGACGGGGCGAGGCGCGACCACGGTCGGCGCCGGCACCGCGGGTGCCGCCGTTGCAGGCGGCGCGGCCACCGGCGCAACCTGAACCGGCGAGGCAGAACCCGGTACCTCGGGCGCCGCTTTGTTGTTCGAGCCGCGTCCCATCAGAAGAACGAGGAGCGCGACGAACACGAATCCGAGGAGCGCGGCGCCCGCGATGATCAGCGGCGCCTTCGAGCGCCGCACTTCTTCGAAGTCGCCGTCGCCGAGCGTCGCGATGGGCGATGCCACCATGCCCGACTGCTCGGAGCCCCGAGCCCGAGGCACGCTCGCGAGTCCGGGCGGTACCGTTGCATGCGGCTGGTGGCCTTCGGACATCGTCTGGCTCGGCTCGCTTCGGGCGAGCCACGCGCGGACGGCCTCGCGCTGCTGCGCGATGTCTTGACCGATGACACCCCCGACGTAACCAGCCACGTCGCGCGCCGTCGAGATGGTTCCCGCGGCCAGCGATGCGCGCTCGAGATCGTCGGCGAAGATCTGACAGGTCGCGTAGCGAGCGTCCGCGTCGCGTTCGAGCGCGCGCATCACGACCTCGCCGACCTGAGGATCGATCGCAGGATTTATTTTGCAGATGTGCGGCACGGTCTCCGAGATGACTCGTGCCAGGGTCGCCGCCTCGTTTTCGGCCTTGAACAGCCGGCGCGCTGCGAGCACTTCCCAGAGGACGATGCCCGACGAAAACACGTCGGCGCGTCGATCGACCGCCGGATCGCCGACCGCCTGCTCGGGGGCCATATAGGCGATCTTCCCCTTCAGCTGGCCGGCCCGCGTCGCCGAAAGCCGGCTCGCCGCTCGCGCGACACCGAAATCGGTGATGCGAGTCTGTCCGTCGATGCCGACCAAGATATTTTGCGGCGATACGTCGCGATGGACGAGCTCGGTCGGATTGCCCTGCTCGTCGCGCAGCTCGTGCGCGGCGTGAAGCCCGGCGAGCATGTCGACGATGATGCGCGTCCCGATCGGAATCGGCAGACGATTGCCGGACGTCGCCGCGCGCGCGAGGAGCCGCGCGAGGGTGTCGCCCTCGACGTACTCCATGACGAGGTAGTAGCCGCGCTCGCTAGCGCCGACTTCGAGGATCGGGACGACGTTCGGGTGATGAATGCCGGCCGCGAGGCGCGCTTCGTCGAGGAACATCTCGACGAATTCCTGCTCCCTCGCGAGGTGCGGATGGAGCCGCTTGATCGCCACGAATCGACGGAACCCGCCGACGCCGGAGAGGCGCCCGAGAAAGACGGTCGCCATCCCGCCGCTCGCGATTTCGGCGACGAGGTCGTACCGGTCGATCTTCTGAGGACCGTCGTAGTGGATGTCGATCAGCTTGGGTGCCGCCACGCCCTCAGAACCTCCCCGTGGCTCCTACAGACGGACCGTTGTCGTAGGCCACCCACGGCGAGACACTGGTCTCGGCGCTGGCGTCGCTCGACGCATGGCCCTTCCAATTCGTGAAAAAGAGGCCGATCACCGCGGTCGCAGCGCCCACGACGCTCGTGGCCCCGATCAAGACGTTCGTGCGCGTCTGGTGACTGCGGCCCTCGTCGTACAAGCTCTGACAGTCGCTCTTCGGCGTCGGGTTGCACTCCGCGCGGACCTTGTTGGTGCCTGGATTGTTCACGGTATCGACGCCGCTCCACGTCGTGATCGCGCCGAGCACGACGGTCGCGCCGAGCCCGGACCAGAACACGACCGGCGGAAGCGGCTTGGGCGCGACGCTCGTGCCGTTGTCGGGGATGGGGTTCGTCGGACCCGCTAGAGGAGCCGCTTCTTCCACCTTCGGCAGGGGTGGCGCGGTGAACTGAATCGAAACGGCATCGCCCGCCTTGCCGGTCACCGGCTTCGAATCCGTCCGATCCGCCGACCACCCCGCGCGGATCGTGTGATCCCCAGGGCTCAAGTAGACGACGCGGTGAGCTGCGGCGTCGCCGTGAACGATCCGTTCTCCGTCGAGGAGCGTGCAAGCGTCCGTACAATCGACGGTTACCGCCAAAAGCTCGGTGTGCGCGCGTTCGAGGAGCGGCTCGGCGACTTTCTTCAGTCGATCACTGCTCGGGTAGCGAGTGAGGGCGAGCTCGGACAGTGTCGCCGCGCGATCGAGATGGCCGGCCCGGTCCCTCGCGTTGATCGCCAACTCGAGGACGCGATCGTTCGGCGCGTGCGTGTCGGCGCTTTCGAAGTAATCCGCGGCCTCGTTGTAGCTCCCAGCCTTGTAGGCTTCGCGGCCATGGTTGAAGTCCGACTCGGCGGCTTTGACGTCGTCGACGGACGGACTGTCGGCAGCCGACGCCAACGAGGCGCGCCCGAGCACGAATGCAACCGCAAGGATCCTCAGCACTCGATGACTCACGCGCGATTCTCCACGACCATGACTCGGACCACCTCGGGCATTTCGCCCATTTTCTGCCACCGTTGCCGGACGCGGTACCTCGAGGGCCCGCCTCCCTGACCGGAGTCTATTCGATATCGTGAACCAATGGCCAAACCCGGCCAAGGGTGGATCCTCTTCGGCACCGCACTGAACGCGTTTCTCGGCGAGCAACACACACTCGCCTCACATCCGCCTACACCGACTCGCGGGGTCCCATGCCTCGACCACCCCGTTGGGCGGGGCGGAGCCGGCAGCTCATCGCATCTCGAGCAGGAGACGTTCCGGCGCTTCGAGGTAGGCGATGACGTCCTGGGCGAAAGCCGCGCCGACATGGCCGTCGATGATCCGGTGGTCGAAAGACAGGCTGAGCAGCATGACCTCGCCGATCACGATCTGGTCCCCTCGAACGACCGGCCGCTTCTTGATTTCGTGGATCCCGAGGATAGCGACCTCCGGGTAGTTCACGATGGGGGTCGCGAAGAGCCCCCCCTTCTTGCCGAGCGACGTAATCGTGAACGACGAGCCGCCGAGGTCTTCGCGACGGGTCTTGCCGGCGCGTGCCTCGTTCCCGAGCCGCTCGAGCTCCTGGGCGATCTCGAGGAGGTTCCGGCGATCGGCGTCACGGAGCACCGGAACCGTGAGGCCCGCGTCGGTCGCGACGGCGATGCCGATGTCGTAACTGTCGCGTTGGACGATTTCCATCGCCGCGTCGTCGACGGTCGCGTTCAACGTCGGGTGACGCCTGAGGGCGGCCACGACGGCCTTGACGATGAACGGCAAGAACGTGAGCGACACGCCGGCTTCCTTCGCGGGCTCCTTCGTGCGCTCGCGCATTTGCTTCAGGGTCGTCACGTCGCACTCGTCGACGTACGTGAAATGCGCCGCGGTGCGCTTGGCGCGCGCCATGTTTTCGTAAATGCGTTTGCGGAGCCCACGAATCGGAATGCGCTCCGCGCCCGGCGCGTGCGGCGCGTCGCCGCGAAACATCACGGCGGGGCCTCCGCCGTTCTCGACGGCGGGCTTCGGACGAACCGTGACCGCGCCGTGAGGGCCCGGCGGCGCCGGCTCGGCTCGCGCGCTCGCGGCCGACTCTCGATAGTGTTCGACGTCTTCGCGCGTGATGCGCCCGGCTTCGCCCGTCGGACGCACGCGCTTCAAATCGACGCCGAGCTCGCGCGCGAGCTTGCGGGTAGCCGGAGCGGCGAGCGGCTTGTCGCTGTGAAACTCGTCCTCGCTGATACGCGGCGAGCGCGGCATCCCGGGAAGGACGTCCTTGAGATCGCCGACGGCGGACGCGACGGTCTTGTTCGCGGCGGCGGCCGGGCTCGACTTCGGGGGCGGCGGCGCTGCGGGCTTTTGCGCGGCTGGCGCGCTCGGCGCGGCCCCCGGGCGCCCCGGCGTCGCGCCTTCGGCTGCCTCCACGTCGAGCACGACCAGCACGGAGCCGACCGGCACGGTCTCGCCTTCCTTGCCCCGGATCTCGACGACTTTTCCCGACTTGGGCGCGCCGATCGTGACGGTCGCCTTGTCCGTCATGACCTCGACCATGTCTTTGCCCTCGGCAATGGGGTCGCCGACCTTCACGAGCCAAGTGACGATTTCGCCCTCGGTGACGCCTTCGCCGATGTCCGGCAGCTTGAACTCGAATCGCGACATGCGGGGACTCTACTAAAACGACGGCGATTCTCGAACAGGGTCCGCCGAGTTTCGGCTCAGGCTTGCGCCACCTTGAGGATCGCCGGGACGATGCGATGCGAGAGCGGCAGGTACTCGAGCTCGAGCGAATAGGGGAACGGGGTATCGAAGCCGGTGACGCGCACCGGGGGCGCTTCGAGGTGATAGAACGCCCGTTCGGTGACGAGCGACACGAGCTCCGCGCCGAGCCCGCACGTCCGGGGCGCTTCGTGAACGACCACCAAGCGACCGGTCTTCTGGACACTCGCGAGGATCGTGTCGAGGTCCACCGGCCAGAGCGTGCGCAGGTCGACGACGTCGCACTCGACGCCTTGCTCGGCCGCCTTGGTCGCCGCGTCGATCGCCTCGTAGAGCATTGCGCCGTAAGCGACGATCGTGACGTCGCTGCCTTCGCGGGCGAGGGCCGCCGAGCCGATGGGCACCGTGAAGTCGCCCTCGGGAACCAAGCCCTTCGCCGCGCGGTAGACCCGCTTCGGTTCGAAAAAGATGACCGGGTCCGGGTCGCGCAAGGCGGCGATGAGGAGGCCCTTGGCGTCGTAGGGATTCGACGGGCAAACCACCTTGAGACCCGGGACGTGTACGAACGGGGCTTCGGGGTGCTGTGAGTGGTAGTGACCGCCGCGAATGCCGCCCCCGACCGGCGTGCGAATGACCATCTTCGACGAGTACTCGCCGCCGGAACGATACCGGTACTTGGCGAGCTCGTTCACGATCTGGTCGTACGCGGGCCAGATGAAATCCGAAAACTGGATCTCGGGGACCGGCACCAGGCCGTAGAGCGCCATGCCGATCGCGCACCCGACGATGCCGCCCTCGCTGAGCGGCGTGTCGATGACCCGCTCTTCGCCGAACTCGTCGAAGAGCCCTTGAGTGACGCGAAAGACGCCGCCGACCCTGCCGACGTCTTCGCCGAGCACCACGATGCGATCGTCCTTCCGCATCTCCACGCGGAGCGCGTCGTTGATCGCCTGCACCATGTTCATCTGAGGCATGTCGCGTCTTCGCCTGGTGGGGGCTACGAGTGGTCCGGCGGCCTCGGCCCACGGAGGAGCTCTTCACGCTCTTCCACGAGGTGCCACGGCGGCTTTTCGTACACGTCTTCGAACATCGTCTCGAGGCGCGGCTTCGGCGTCGCTTCGGCGATCGCGACGGCTTCCTTGAATCGGCGATCGAGATCGGCGACGAGGCCCTGCTCCTTCTCGTCGCTCCAGGCATTCCGCGCGCCGAGATACGAGCGCACGCGTTTGATCGGATCTCGCTCGGCCCATTGAGTGAGGGCGTCGGCGACACGGTAAGCGTTGGGGTCGTCGCTCGTCGAATGTCCGCCCATGCGATACGTGATCGCCTCGATGAGCGTCGGGCCCTCGCCGCGCGACGCGCGTTCGACGGCTTGCCTCACGGCATGAACGACGGCGAAAAGATCGTTGCCGTCGATGCGCACGCCGGGCACGCCGTACGCGATCCCCTTCGCGGCGAACGTCTCGGACGCCGTCTGCCGTTCGGCCGGCACGCTGATCGCCCAGCCGTTGTTGCGGCAGAAAAAGACGACCGGGGCCTTGAAGACTCCGGCGAAGTTCATCCCGCTGTGAAAATCGGGCGAGCTGGTCGCGCCGTCACCGAAGTACACGAGCGTCGCGAGATCTTCCTTCTTCAACTTCGCCGCCCACGCGAAGCCGACGGCTTGCGTGATCTGCGTTCCGACCGGCGAGCTGATCGACAACCAGTGCGACTTCTTGCACGTATAGTGGTCGGGCATTTGCCGGCCCTGCACGGTGTCGTTGGCGTTGCCGAACATGTTGTCGATGAAGCGCTGGAAATCGAGACCTCGATAGAGCGCCGCACCGAATTCGCGATAACAAGGGAAGAGCCAATCCTGCGAACGCATCGCGTACGCCGCACCGATGATCGCGCCCTCTTCGCCCAGTGACCCGACGTGAAACCCGATGCGTCCCTGGCGCTGCAGCGCCGTCAGGCGCTCGTCCAAAAACCGCGTCTCCACCATGTGCTTCATGAGGAGAACCACCTCGTCGAGCCGGAGCTTCGGGTCGACGTCCGCGGAGAGCTCCCCGTCGTCGCGCAGAACGCGCACGAGGTCGTCGGGCGGATGGGAGGCCGGGCCTCGGGCGAGCGGCGTGTCGGTTCCGTGCATCGTGAGTCCGAGTTCGGCGGGGAGGTTAGTCGAGGGGGACTGGTCGCGCCATGATGCGATGCGCGCGCGATGCGTCATTCCGAGAGCGCCTGCTCGACGACGCGGACGGCATCGTCGACGGCCGTTCCGCCCAAGCCGAGCTCCGCGGCGAGGCAATCGAGTACCCGTCGTTCGACATCGCTCACCCCTTGCGAGACCTGGGCAATCAACGTCGCGATGCGAAGCACTTCACGCGCCTGTTCGGCCTCGGAAATCGACCGCGCGATCATTTTGACGCGCTTTTCCATACCATCTTCGGCGAGCAAGTCGGACAGATCCGCGACCACCGCATGCAACGTCTCGCCAGACACCTTCTCGCCACACGCAGCGCGCATGACCTCCGCGAACGCCGCACGCTCGGCCGCGTCGAAATCGCCGTCCGCGGCGGCCACGAGGTAGGCGCCTTCCACGATGGCTTCGAATAGCCGAAGCGCGGCGGGGTCGACGTCGCCGTCGTCCGACGTCGCCGTATCGAGCCACCTCGCGCCGTATTTTGCCGCCGTTACGACGAGCAGCGAGGGGGCGTCGAGTCCGGCACGCTCGACCGCTCTCCTGAGCCTCGCCGTGGCATCCTCGCGCAACGGTTTCTTGGGGGGCGCCATGTTCGGCATGGGGTCCTCTGATGCTTGCACGGATCGAGCGCGGAGCGGCCGGCGAGAGTCGTCGCGGCCACGGCGCGCTACATGGCCATGGTCAAGGCCGCGGGGCCTCGAGGCCGGGCGCTCAGCGTCGACTGCGAACGAGCGTGCGCGGTGAAATCAGCGGCTCGGGTTCGGACTCCGGGGCTCGCCCCGCCGGTCGTTCCAGGGCGGACGGACGGAGCTCGGCGGACACGAATGCCTCCGCGGCGTGATAGCTCGAACGTACGAGCGGGCCCGACGCGACGTAGCGAAAGCCGATGGCCTTTCCCCGCCGCTCGTACGCTTCGAAGGTCGCCGGCGTGACGTAGCGATCGACCGGCGCGTGCTTTTCGGAGGGGCGCAGGTATTGGCCGAGCGTCACGATGTCGACGCCCGCCGCACGGAGATCGACGAGCGTCTCGTCCACCTCGTCGTCCGTCTCGCCGACGCCGACCATGACGGAGCTCTTCGTCAACCGGTCGGGCGCGCGTTCCTTCGCGTGGCGAAGCACGGCGAGCGAACGGTCGTACGTGCAGCGTTGATCGCGGATGAGCGGCGTGAGCCGCCGCGGCACCTCGACGTTGTGAGCGAACACGTCGGGACCGGCGTCCACGACGACGTCGACGTCGCGCATCCGCCCCTGAAAATCGCCGACCAGCGTCTCGAGGAGGAGACTCGGTTGCCGCTCTCGCAAGCCGACCACCGTGCGCGCGACGTGCGCCGCGCCCCCGTCCAACAGATCGTCGCGATCGACCATGGTGAGCACGACGTACTTGAGCCCGATCGACGCGATGGCGCGCGCGACGTGCTCGGGCTCGCGCGGATCGACCGCACCGCGCGGATTGCCGGTCGTGACGGCGCAAAATCGGCAGCCGCGAGTGCACGTGTGCCCGAGCAACATGACGGTCGCCGTGCCCGCGCCCCAACACTCCGCGACGTTCGGGCAGCGCGCCTCTTCGCACACGGTATGCAGGTCGAGGTCACGCAGGGTCTGCTTGAGCGACGTGTAGTTCTCGCCCGAGGGCGCGCGAACCTTGAGCCACGACGGCTTCGGGTCGCGCTTCTTCGGCGCGTCCGGCGAGAGCTGGATCAGGTCTTTCATGACCGCGCGCCTCCCGAACCGACGACCGACGCGAGCGCCGCAAGCCCGCTCGGGCCCACGGGTTCGACGACGCCGCGCTCGGTGAAGATGGCCGTCACGAGGCGCGCGGGCGTGACGTCGAACGCCGGATTTTTCGCGCCGACGCCCTCGGGGACGAGGCGCTTCCCTGCGACGTGCGTGACTTCCCCGGGCGAGCGCTCCTCGATGACGATGGCGCCGCCGTCCTTCGTGCGAAGATCGACGGTCGACCACGGAGCAGCGACGTAGAACGGCCGGCCATGAGCGTGCGCGAGACAGGCCACGCCGTAGGTTCCGATCTTGTTCGCCACATCGCCGTTTTTCGCGATGCGATCGGAACCGACCACCGCCAAGGTCACGTCACCGCGCGAGAAAAAATGGCCGGCCGCCGAATCGGCGATCACGTGGACCTCGATGCCGAGGCGGTGAAGTTCCCAGGCCGTAAGGCGAGCACCCTGCAAGTATGGGCGGGTCTCGTCGGCGAGCACGGAAATGCGCTTTTTGGCTTCGTGCGCCGCGCGAATGACGCCGACGGCGGTGCCGTAACCGCCCGTCGCGAGACCGCCCGCGTTGCAATGCGTGAGCACGCAAGCGCCGTCCGGGACCCGTTCGGCGCCGAGCCGGCCCATCGCGACGCAAGCCGCGACGTCTTCGCGGTGAATCGCGCGCGCCTCCGCGGCGAGGACGGCGGCAAGCTCCGTAGCCGGCGCTCGCTCGGCGACGCCGAGCATCCGCTCGATGGCCCAGGCTAGATTCACGGCCGTCGGTCGCGTCGCTTTCAAGAACGCACCGGCTTCGGCGAGCGAACGCCCCGCGCGCGCCGCGAGCACGAGCCCGTACGCGGCGGCGATTCCGATGGCCGGCGCGCCGCGAACGACCATGTCCGCGATGCCGGCCGCGACGTCCTCGACGGTTTCGAGGCGGTGATACGTCTCGCGCTCGGGGAGCTCGCGCTGATCGAGCATCGCCACGACGCGATCACCGGGCAAAAGCTCCACGGCCGAGAAGCTCGTGCCGGATATCGGGTCCGGATGTGGCAGCGCCGTCATGAGCGTTCGATGATCTCGACGAGGAGCTCGTTCACGAGTTTCGGGTTCGCCGACCCCTTCGTCTCCTTCATGACCTGACCCACGAAGTAACCGAGGATGCTCTTCTTGCCGGCGCGATACTCCGCGGCTTGCTTCGGGTTCGCCGCAACGAGCCGCTCGCAGAGCGGCCGGAGCGACGCTTCGTCGGAAACGACGCGCATGCCGCGCTCGCCGACGATGTCCGCGGCCGTCTTCGTCGTTCCGACGAGAGCGGCGTACACCTCTTTCGCCTGCTTGCCGCTGATGTCGCCCTTGTCGACCAGCGCGAGGAGCTCGGCGAGCTGCACCGGCGTGATCGGAAACGTCGCGTCGAGGCCGTGCACCTTGGTGTCGCGGAGCACCTCGGTCTGAACGAAGTTCGCGACCTTCGGGGCGTCGGGGAGCTTCGCGAACGCCTCCTCGAAGAACCGGACGTACGCCGGGTGCTGAACGAGGGTTTGCGCGGTTCCCGGCGAGAGCCCGAGCTCGCTCACGAAGCGCCGCCGCACGTCGGCAGGGAGGGCCGGCATTCCGCGGCGCTCTTCGTCGATGAGCGCCGGCGTGATGGTCAAGGTCGGCAAATCGGGGTCGGGAAAATAGCGATAGTCGTGCGCCTCTTCCTTCGACCGGAGGCTCGCGGTCTTCCCAGTCTCGGGGTCGAAGGAGCGCGTCTCCTGAATGATGCGACCGCCGCCGTCGAGGATCGCCGCTTGCCGCAACACCTCGACGTCGATCGCCTTCTGCACGAAGCGAAAGCTGTTGATGTTCTTCAGCTCCGTGCGTGTGCCGAGCGTCGTGGCGCCGACCGGGCGCAGCGAGACGTTCGCGTCGCAGCGGAGGCTTCCCTCTTCCAAGTTCCCGTCGTTCACCCCGGCGAAGACCAGAATGTCGCGCAACGTCTTCATGTACGCTGCGGCTTCCTTGCTCGAACGAATGTCGGGAAACGACACGATTTCGCACAGCGGCGTGCCGGCGCGGTTCAGATCGACGAGCGAGTCACCGCCGACGCCGTGCACGCTCTTGCCGGCGTCCTCCTCCATGTGCACCCGCTGAATGCCGATGCGCGTCGTGACGCCGTCGACTTCGACCTCGAGATGGCCGTCGGTCGCGAACGGCTCCTCGAATTGCGAGATCTGGTACGCCTTCGGAAGGTCCGGATAGAAGTATTGTTTCCGCGCGAAGATGCTTTGGCCGTGGATGGTGCAGCCGAGCGCGAGCGCGGCGCGCACCGCGAGCCGAACCGCGCGACCGTTGGTGACCGGCAAGGCGCCGGGCAACCCGAGGCACGTCGTGCACACGTTCTCGTTCGGCGCCTTCCCGAAGGCCGTCGAACATCCGCAGAACAGCTTGCTCGCCGTGAAGAGCTGCGCGTGCACTTCGAGACCGATGACTGTCTCGTAGTCCATGGCTCTAGTGACGCTTTTCTCGATCGACGCCCGGATACGACCGCTCGCCCGGCTCGTGCCGCGGGTTCTCGGAGGCGTGCGAGCCGTCGCGACCCGAGAAACCCATGAGCAGGTCCTTCTCGAAGATGAACTGCTGCCGCGAGTCGTACGGAGCGGCGTGGATGCCGGTATCCATGCGAATCGCATCGCACGGACACGCTTCCACGCAGAAGCCGCAGAACACGCACCTGAGCTCGTCGATCACGAACCGGCCGGGGAAGCGCTCGTAGCCGCGCCGTTTGTCGCCTTCCGGATACTCCGCGGGCTCGATGTGAATGCACTGAGCCGGGCAGGCCGTCGAGCAACACAGGCACGCGACACAACGGGGCGAGCCGTCTTCGCGATGCGTCAGCCGATGCATCCCGCGGAAGCGCTCTGGGTACGGACGACGCTGCTCGGGATAGGAAATCGTATTCACGCCGTCGCTGATGCCGTCGAGGACCGGGTCGTTGCGTTGCCCGAGCACCATCTCCTTCGCGTTCCGGAAGAAGTGCGACATCGTGATGCCGAGACCGCGAGCGACCTCGGGGACGTAGCTCTGCACGCCGGGGGTGCGCTTGGGGCGCGCCACCGGCGTTCCGACGACCTTGCGCGGCCCGAGCACCTGGGGTTTTACGGCCGATGCTTTCACGGTTCAGGCTCCCATCTTGGCGGTGCGGGTGCCGCCGGCGAGCGCCGCATACTTGGCGGACGTGCTCGCCAAGCTGCGCCGGTGCTGGGCCGGCTCGAGCAAGAAGCGCACGAAGTACACCGCCACCGCGATGCCGAGGAGGGCGACGAACGCCTCGGTCAGATCGCCCGCGACGCGAAGCCCGGCCATCACCGCGGGACCGGCGGCCTGCACCGCGAGGATGACGAGACCGGTCACCAGGATGTTGCAAAGGGACGCCGGCAGGAGCTTTCGCCATCCGAGCTTCATGAGCTGGTCGTAGCGAAAGCGAGGCAAGGTCCAGCGAATGGTGAGCTGGATCATGCAGAGCACGATCGTCTTCACGACGAACGCGAGGACGCCGATGATGATCACCATGGGGTGCGCGAGTTGCTGCGCGAAGAACACGTGGTCGCCGATGGCGATGTGGATCCCGTCGCGTGCCATGAACGGCACGTGCCAGCCCCCGAAAAACACCGCTGCCATCAGCGCGCCGGAAGTGACGACCGCGACGTATTCGGCGAAGAAGAACATCGCGAACTTCATGCCGGAATATTCCGTGTAGTAGCCGGCGACGAGCTCGCTTTCGCCTTCGGGCAAGTCGAACGGGATGCGTTTCGACTCGGCGACGGACGCGGCGAAGAAGAGCACGAACGCGAGCGGCTGCACGAAGACGCCCCAGGTATTCTCGGCTTGCCAGCGCACCATCTCGTCCACGCGCAGCGTGCCGTAGACCATGATCGCACCGACGAGCGTGAGGCCTAGCGTGACCTCGTACGACACCATCTGGCTCGCTGCGCGGAGGCCGCCAAGAAGGCTGTACTTGTTGTCGCTCGACCAACCGGCGAGCGCGGCGCCGACGATGCCGGTTCCCGCGAGCGCGAAGAAATAGAGCAACCCGATGTTCAAGTCGGCGACCTGGAGCTTCACGGCGTGGTCCGGGCAAATCCCGTCGCGCGGAACCAGCTCGAACAAGGTCCGCGGATCGATGCCGCCCTTCACGAAGAACGGCAGCCCCAAGAACCTGACCGTGTCCTCGGCGCCGCCGAAGCAGAGCGTGTCACCGAACGGAACCGTGCCGAGGACGACGAGCGCCGGGAAGAACGAGATCATCGGCGCCAGGCTGTGCAGGAAGCGATCGGCGTTCGGCGGAATGAAGTCTTCCTTGAACGCCGTCTTCAAGCCGTCCGCCGCGGGATGAAGCAAGCCGAGTAGCCGGAGCCCGATCTTCTCGTCTCTGAGCTGCATCACGGCGTAGACGGCGCCACCGACGACCACCACGGCAAGGAGTAGCGCGCCGCCACCGTACGCGGTTTCGATGAGCGGCGCGCCCGCGGGCGAGTCGCGAAGCACGCCAAGAAGGAGGATCGTCGCGAGGTGGGCGAAGAGGCCGGCGTAGACGAACCGCCGCGGATCGCCGATCACCTCGATGAACTTGTCGAAGCTGCCCCGGGGCCCCCTCGCCTTCACCGCGCCGGCAATGACGAGCCCGGTGAACCAGGTCATGAAGATCGCCGCTTGGCTCAGCACCATCGCGTTGCCGATCTTGCTGGCGACGTCTTCCTTGTGCGCTTCGGCGAAGGCGACCACGAGGAGCGCGACGATCGCGGCTGGCGCGAACACGCCGACCTGTGCGACTCGACGTGGGAGCCAGACCACCGCGCGCTCCGGACCCACGCGATCTTGAAGCAAGGCGCCGTAGCGGCGATCGGCCCACGTGAGGATGACCGCGACGTTCATCGCGAACATCACGACGAAGAACGCCTTGCCGAACATGAAGAGGACGTCGAGGACGCTCACGACGCCGCTCCCGCCTGCGCCGAGCCGCGTTCGGAGACGACGCCGCCGTCGGGCCCCATGGCTTTCTGAACGTCGGCGAGCTTCCGCCAGCCGAAGTCGCGACCGAGTCGAGCGGCGACCGCGGCGGCGAGCTTCCACGCGGGGCGCGAATCGCCGAGCGGGCCGAGCGCTTGCTCGCTGTCTTGGGCCATGCCCTTCGAGTTCACGAACGTGCCGTCCGATTCCGCGAAGCTCGAGGTCGGCAAGAGCACCGACGCGCGCTCGGCGAGCGGGCCGACGTGCGTCGCGAGGACGACGGAGACCGCAACGCGTCCGAGGACCGAGCCTTCGAGGTCGCGGAGCTCGGAACCGAGGGCGAATACCGCCGTGATGTTCCCTCCGGCGATCGCGTCGCCGAGATCCTTCATGGAGCCCGGCGACGAACCGGCGAGCGCCGTCGCGCCGCGGGTGTTCGGGTTCTTGTCCGCTTCACGGAGCACCTGATCGCCTTCGCCGAGGGGTTTCCCGCCGACGAAGAACTTCGACGCGCCGAGCACGTCACGGGCAACCTTCGCAAACGCGAAGTTGTCCTCGTTCGAGTGCTGCGCACTGAGCACGATGGCGAGGCCCTCCGGCGCGACGTCACCGAGCAACTTGACGGCGCGATCGAGCGCGACGCCGACCGTCGATGCTTCACCGTCGATGGCCGCGCGAAGGACGCGACCGTCGTGGACGCGCCGGTAATCGAGCATGCCTTCGTCGCACATCCAGTACTTGTTCACGGCCATGTTCTCGCGCGGGCGATACCGGTACGCGGTGCTCGTGCGAGGGTCGTAGTCGAGGAACGCGTTGCAGCCCGTTGCGCAGCCCTGGCAAACCGTGCGCGCGCTGCGCAAGAACCAGACGCGCGCCTTGAACCGAAAATCGGTCGCGGTGAGCGCGCCGACCGGGCACACGTATTCGGTCATCAAGGTGTAGCCGTTGTCGAGCTGGCGGCCCGGCGCGACGGCGATCTCGTTCAAGTTGCCGCGCTCGCGCAGGGTGAGCACCGGATCCTTCGCGACTTCGTCGCAGAAGCGGATGCACCGCGTGCAGGCGATGCAACGCTCGGCGTCGTAGACGATGGTCGGGCCGAACACGACGGCCTTCGGCTTGTGCACCGGCTCGTCCCTCATGCGCTTCGGCTTGTGCTGGTGCTCGAGCCAGTAATCCTGGAGCCGGCACTCGCCCGCCTGGTCGCAGATCGGGCAATCGACCGGGTGATTCAAGAGCAAGAGCTCTTGCACCGACGAACGCGCGCGCTCGGCGTGCTCGCTCGATTCGCTCTTCACTTCCATGCCCTCGGCGACCGCCATCTGGCACGCGGGCTGGAGCTTCGGCTTTTTCTGATCGACGTACTCGCCGGTCTTCGCGTCGAACGAGAGCACCGCGAGCGACAGCGCGGGGCGGCCGGGCGGCGGCAAAATCTCGACGAGGCACATCCGGCAGTTCGCGGCGACGGTGAGCCCCGGGTGCCAGCAATAGTGCGGAATGTCGATCCCCGAACGCCGCGCCGCACGAATGATCGTGTCCCCCGGCTCGAACGGGATCTCTCGGTCGTCTAGCTTGAACGTAGGCATGGTCAGATGGCCCCCGCGAAAACGTTTGGGCTCGCCCGCCCGTCAGGCTCGCGCGTCATCGATCGCACTCTCCGCCGATCATGTTGAGTGACCCGAAGCACGGCACGACGTCGGCGATCATCTGTCCGGTGATCACGCGCTCGAGGCCGCTGGTGATGAGAAAGCACGGCGGGCGGATGCGAACGCGGTACGGCGTGCCGCTCCCGTCGCTGACGAGATAGAACCCAAGCTCGCCGTTGCCGGCCTCGGTGTACGAGTAAACCTCGCCGGCCGGGATTTTCAGGCCTTCCATGACGATCTTGAAGTGACGGATCGTCCCTTCGATCGTCGAATAGACGTCCTTCTTGTCCGGCAACGTCACGCGCGGGTCGTCCACGTTCACCGGACCCGAGTCGGCCATGCGCTCGAGGCTCTGCAAGACGATCCGCGCGCTCTGCTTCAGTTCCTCGATGCGAACCATGAAGCGGTCGAAGCAATCGCCGGTCTGCCCGACCGGGACCTCGAATTCGACCTCGCCGTACTTCAAGTACGGATGCGCTTTGCGGATGTCGTACGGAACGCCGCTTGCCCGCAAGCACGGCCCCGTCCACCCGAGCGAGATGGCGTCCTCCGGCGACACGATGCCGACGCCCTCGAGGCGGTCCAAGAAAATGCGGTTTCCGAGGAGCAAGCGCTCCACTTCCTCGACGACCTTGAGGATCTGATCGACGGTCGCGCGCGACGTCTCTTTGAAGCCCGCGGTGGGCGGAAACGCCATGCCGCCGACGCGCCCGAAGCTGTGCGTGAGCCGAGCTCCGGTCTCCTCCTCCATGATGTCCCAGATCATCTCCCGAGCCTTGATCATCCAGAGGAACGGAGTGAACGCGCCGAGCTCCATCGCCATGGCGCCGTCGCACGTGAGGTGGTCGCTCATTCGCGCGAGCTCGCCGAGCGCCATGCGGTACCACTGGCACCGCTCGGGCACCTCGATGCCGAGCATCTTCTCGCACGCGAGCGAGAAGGCGACGTTGTTCAACATCGGCGAGATGTAGTTGCAGCGATCGACGTACGGGTAGCACTGCGTCCAGGTGCCGCGCTCGCACATCTTCTCGAAGCCGCGGTGCAAGTAACCGACCTGCACGTCGACCTTGACGATGCTCTCGCCGGTGAGCTCCATCACGCACCGCACCGTGCCGTGCATCGCGGGATGCGCGGGCCCCACGTTGAGGAGCATCGGCTCCGCGGGGAGATCGATCTCGTGCTCGTACAGATCTTGATCGATGGGCTCCATGCCTCAGTTCGCCTTTTGCCCCGGGAAAAGCTCCGGATCGTCCCCGTCGACGCTTCCGACGTGGTCGAACGTCTGACGCCCGAACGCCATGCCCTCGTCGTGGTGGAACGGCGCAACCTTATCGATTGCCGGAACGTCTCGATATTCGACGAGCGGTTGGATGCGATCCGCCGGGTAGTCTTTGCGGAGCGGATGCCCGACGAACTCCGGATAGAGGAGGATTCGACGCAGATCGGGGTGGCCCACGAAGACCACGCCGAACATGTCCCAGCACTCGCGCTCGAGCCAGTTCGCGCTGCCCCAGAGATCGGAGAGCGACGGAATGTGCGCGTGCTCGCCCTCGGGGTCGCCGATGCGCGCCTTCAGGCGAACGCGGTGTCCCTTCGACAGCGAGTAGAAGTGCGCGACGACTTCGAATCGCGGATTACGATCCGGGAAATCGACGGCGGTGAGGTCGGTGAGCATGCTCATGTCCGACTCGCTCGACGTCTTGAGGAACGCCGCGACGTCGTGCCACCGGGATGGCTCGATGACGGCGGTTTCGTCCCCGTGCTGACTCCACGATTCGAGGACAGCGCCGGCGAACGTCTTTTTCAACAGCTCGAGAAGGGCTCGCGCCATGCTTCACCGATCGCCGCTCAGGCGGCGGGCTCCCTGCGGCGAACCTGCACGAGGCCGTGAGTGTTGTCCGTCGCGGGATCGGTCCGCGGCTTCACGACCGCGGGGCGCTTGTCGCCGCGTTGAATCTTGTCCATGAGCAGCATGAGCCCGTCGAGCACCGCCTCGGGGCGCGGCGGACAGCCCGGGACGTACACGTCGCAAGGGATGATCTTGTCGATGCCGGCGACGCAGGCGTAATTGTCGTAAAAGCCGCCGCACGACGCGCAGGTGCCGAACGCGAGCACCCACTTGGGCTCCGCCATCTGTTCGTAGATGCGCTTCAAGATCGGCGCTTGTCGCTGCACGATGGTGCCGACGACCCAGAGTAAATCGGCTTGGCGGGGCGAGAAGCGTGGCGCTTCGGCACCGAACCTCGAAAAGTCGTACCGCGGGCTCGACATGGCCATGAACTCCATGCCGCAGCACGCCGTCACGAACGGGTACATGAAGAGTGAGTACTTCTGCGCCCAGGCCAGCAGGTCTGCGGCGCGAGTGGTGATGATCCCCTCGGAGGCGCCCCCGCCGATCACCTGGTCGGATCCGTGCGTCAGCTCTCCCATTCGAGAGCTCCTTTCTTCCAGCAGTACACGAGCGCTACGACGAGCGCCGAGATGAAGCCGAGCATGGTGCAAAATCCACTCCAGCCGAGGCCTTTGAACAGCGTCGCCCACGGGTAGATGAACACCACTTCGATATCGAACACGACGAACAAGATCGCCGTCAGATAAAACTTGATGCTGACCTTCGTGCCGCGACCGCCCTCGGTGTCGTTGCCGCACTCGAACGGGGTCATCTTTTCCGCCGTCGGGTTCTTCGGGCCGAGCAGTTGGCCGAGCGTGAACATCGCGATGCAGATCACCCCCGCCAGGGCGAACATGATGAACATCGGCAGGTAGAGCAGGAACATCAGGATCGGCTCCTCAGTTACTCGAGAACGCGGGCGCGCGGATCGAGAAACACGGAGAAAAACCGGTTCGGCCCAAAGCGCTATAACCCGCTGAAATCACGGCGTTCGCACGTCTAACGCTGCCCCTTCATCCTGTCAATGCGAGCAGCATGACGGCGTGCCACGCAGGCGACCCGGTGCGATCAGGCGTCCCGAACGGTGCTTTTCCAGGTTTCGAGGGCGCTCCCGAGCCGCGCTTCGACGCGAGTGGAGAGGTCACGGACCTTCTCGTCGTCGACGCCCGCGGCGCGCGCTTCGAGGAGCGCGCCGAACGCGGCGACCGACCGGCCCCGTTCGAGAAAGGCGCGGGCCAGCAGAGGCCAAACCTTGTCGCCGGGGGCACCGAGGTTCGCGGCGCGCCGGAGCGGGCCGATCGCCTCGCCCGCGCGATCGTGCTCGAGGAGCGCCTCACCGAGGCGCGCGTAGATGTCGGAAGCGCCCGCGCCATCGCCGGCATACTGGACCGCAAGGCGCAAAATCTCCTCGCCTTGGGCGGCATCGTCGAGCGCCACGCAGGCCGAACCGAGGAGCCCCAGACCGCGCGAGATGATGCCGCGGGTTTCCGTGTTGAGCATCTGCCCTTCGGGCGTCCGCAAAAATATCGTGAGCGGCCCCGGCCATTGCCCGAGCAGCTGCGCGACCTGGCTGTGATCGCCGCGCGCTGCCGCTTCTTCGGCCGCCTTGACGTGCGAGAGGTCGATCGCGCCTCGACCGCCCGTTCGCCCGACGCGAGACAGCTCCTGCCGAACGTGCGTCTTGATGCGTTCGCGGAAGGTCGGAAGCGGGTACGCCTCTTCGACGCCGTCGTGGAGCATGCGGAGCGTCGAGCCGGTCGCCCCGACGGTGAGCTCGAGCAAGCTGTAACCGTAAAGCGGTGCGAGCAAGAGGTAGCGCACGCCGATGTGCAGCTGGATCGCCTCGGTGTCGGTCGGACGCTTGGGCACCGGACCCGCCGGTTCGTCCGAAAGCAGCGCGCCGACCAAGCGACGACGGAACTCCGACAGCGTGAGGCGTTGCGAGTCGGCGCGTGCCGGCTCCTCGTCGCTCATGCCGACCACGAAATCGACCAGCGTGTTGTCGGGGTTCCTGCGATCGACGGTGAGCGCGGTGATGCGCGCCCCGGTGATCATCGAAAAAGCGAAAAATCGCTCCCCGACGATGTCGCACAACGCCTGGAAGCTGCCGACGCTCTCTCCGATACGTTCGAACCAACCGTCAGTGCGAATCGACGAGAGCGGAAAAAGCTGCTCACCGGGCATGGTGATAGAAGCTCAACATTACACGGTTTCTCACTCGCCACAACGGTTCCCGCGCCGGCAATCGCGGGGCGCAGGAGCCTTCGCCTCCGCTGTCCGACATGTCATAGGTTCTCTCTCTCGAGCTCGCTCGCCGGCTTGCTCGCCCCGCCTAGGAGGAGATCCATGCAGGTTCGCGCCGCCGTTGCCCACGCCGCCAAGAAACCGCTCTCGATCGAAATGGTCGCGCTCGACGGCCCCCAGGCGGGCGAGGTGCTCGTCGAGATCAAAGCGTCGGGGGTCTGCCACACGGACGCGTTCACGCTTTCTGGCGACGACCCCGAAGGGCTATTCCCGGCGATTCTCGGTCATGAAGGCGCCGGCGTCGTCGTCGAGGTCGGGCCCGGCGTCACGTCGCTCGTCAAGGGCGACCACGTCATCCCGCTCTACACGCCGGAGTGCCGCAACTGCGACTACTGCACGAGCGGCAAGACGAACCTCTGCCAGGCGATCCGCGCGACGCAGGGTCGCGGCGTGATGCCGGACGGCACGAGCCGCTTCTCGATCGGCAAAGACCCCGTGTTTCACTACATGGGCACCTCGACGTTCTCGAGCTTCACGGTCCTGCCGGAAATCGCGCTCGCGAAGATCCGCCCCGACGCGCCGTTCGACAAGGTTTGCTACATCGGTTGCGGCGTGACGACCGGCGTCGGCGCGGTTATCAACACCGCCAAGGTGCAAGCGGGCGACAACGTCGTGGTGTTCGGCCTCGGCGGTATCGGGTTGAACGTCGTGCAAGCCTGTCGCATTGTCGGCGCGGGCCGCATCGTCGGCGTCGACACGAACCCCGCGCGCCGCCCGCTCGCCGAGAGATTCGGGCTCACGCATTTCGTGAATCCAAAAGAAGTCGAAGGCGATCTCGTGCCGTTCCTCGTCGACGTCACGCGCGGCGGCGCGGACTACAGCTTCGAGTGCATCGGCAACGTGAAGACGATGCGCCAGGCACTCGAGTGCTGTCATAAAGGTTGGGGCACCAGCGTCATCATTGGCGTCGCGGGTGCGGGCCAGGAAATCGCGACGCGACCGTTTCAGCTCGTCACCGGCCGCGTCTGGAAAGGCACGGCATTCGGCGGTGCGAAAGGCCGCACCGACGTCCCGAAGATCGTCGACTGGTACATGGAGGGGAAGCTCAACATCGACGACCTGATCACGCACACCATGCCCCTCGCCCAGATCAACCATGCCTTCGATCTGATGCACGCGGGGACGTCGATTCGGTCGGTCGTCACCTTCGAGTAACGCGCTCCGAGTCGATTCCCGGCTGCGCTCGCCGCCGCCGACGGGATACTTTGATGCATCCAACTATTGGATGATCCCAAGCATCGACCGACGCGGCGGGGTGCCCCTCCAGGGAGGGTCGCGCCCGCAGATTGATTCCTTTGTCGCCGAGCCTCGCGGTCAGCGCGCCCAATGACGGCAGACGGATTGGATGCCGCAGCCGTCGCAGCGCACCGGGTCTTTGCGCGACGGGCAGCGCTGGAGCATGCCGAGGTGGCAGAGAGAAAAGTCGAAGCGCACGGGGTCGTCGGCGTCGAATTTGCGGAGTGCCCGCGTCACTTCTTCCGTCGTTTCCCACGTGAGGGTCGCGCGATCGGTGAAACCGAGGTTCTTCGATAGCTTGTAGAGGTGCGTGTCGACCGGGACGAGCAAGAGCGACGTCGGCACTTTC
>DATBBD010000333.1:0-3642 GCA_036271175.1 Polyangiaceae bacterium
GACCGCGCACGTCCGCGAAAAACAATCGACGTGGGGCATCGCGCTCGAAGACGCGGACCTGTCGGGGCTCGATCACCGGACGATCGCCGACGTGCGGCTCGTGCCCGTCGCGGCGCCGTCGCATCCCCTCGCGCAAAAGGAGGGTCCCCTCGACGCCGCGGAGCTCGCGGATTCGGTGCAGATCGTCCTCGGCGAGCACCGCCCGGACGCGGAGCAACACGCGGACGATCACGGCGTGCTGTCCCCGCGCCGCTGGCGCGTCGTCGATCTCGCGACGAAACGCGCGCTCATCGCGAGCGGTCTCGGATTCGGGCACATGCCCGAGCACGTCGTGCGCGACGATCTCCGGGAAGGCCGGCTCGTCGCGCTCAACCTCGTTGCCTGGGGCGGCAACCCCATCCGGCGCTCCCTGGTCCTCGTCCGCCGAAAGGACGGGGTGATGGGCCCGATCGCGACGTGGGCTCAAGAACGGCTCGGACAACTGTGCCGCAACGCCGTCGAAGCCGAAAACCCGCCCCATCGGACCACGTGATGGGAGGCATCACCTCCGCCGGAGTTCCCAAGCGCCGAACCGCGGTTACCTTGACCGGATGAACTCCACGACGACGATCGAAGACACCGTCTCCACCTCCGGGGGACCCGCGCCGGCCCGGAATCGGAGCGTCGAAGCGGTGCATCGAAGTACCGGCTTTCACTGGGTCGGCAACGGCTTTTTCGTTTCCACGTACTTCCCGAGCGCGCACCTGCCGGCCGAGCGCGTGAGCCCGTTCGTCTTGATGGACTACGGACCGGCGAAGGAATTTCGTCCCCTCGCCCGCGGTAAGCGCGGCGTCGGGTGGCACCCGCATCGCGGATTCGAAACCGTGACGCTCGCGTTCGAGGGTTCGGTCGCGCATCGCGACAACGCCGGACACGCCGACGTGATCGGCCCCGGCGACGCGCAGTGGATGACCGCGGCGTCGGGCATCTTCCACGAGGAATATCACGAAGAAGAGCTCACGCGACGCGGCGGCCGTCTTCACATGATGCAGCTCTGGGTGAACTTGCCGAAGAAAGACAAGACGGCGCCGCCGAATTATCAGCCGCTCAAGGCCCCCGAATTTCCGAACGTGACGCTGCCCGGCGGCGGAACGGTGCGCATCATCGCCGGCGACTTCAACGGCGCGCACGGACCGGCGCGCACCTTCACACCGATCACCATGCTCGACGTTCACCTGCGCGCCGGTGAGAGATTGCCGATTGCGTTGCCCGCGTCTTACAACGCCCTCGCGGTCGTCACCGAAGGTCGTATCACCGCGGGCTCGTCGGGCAACACCACCGCAAACGCCGGCGAGCTCGTGCTCTTCGCGAACGACGGGGAACGCCTGGTGCTCACCGCGACCGACGACGCGCACGTCATCGTGCTCTCGGGCGAGCCGATCGCCGAGCCCATCGTCCAGTACGGCCCCTTCGTGATGAACACCATCGGCGAAATCGAGCAAGCGATGCGCGACGTCGAACGCGGCGGCTTCGGCCCCGTGCCGGTGTGAGGGCGCGCGTTCAACCCATGTTCATCGCGGCGGGCGCCTTGATCGGCCAGGGCGTGTTCCGCGGACCGGCGTGCCAGTTGTCGTGGCGGCCGTCCCAGTGGACGACGGGAATGTCCCTGAGCTCGACGTCGTCGAGGCAGTTGTAGTTCACCGACACGTACTCGCCGCCGAGCTCGGGGATGTTGCCCTTGCCGAAGCAGTGCACGCCGCAGGTCTTGCAAAAGTAACGGCGCGACGTCTTGAAGCCCCACTCGTACGAGCTCAGGTGGCTCTCGTCGGAGAGGAGCTGGAACTCACTCGGCTTCAAGATGCCGCCGAGCTGGCTGATCTTCGTGCAGATGGTGCAGTTGCAGCGACCGGCGGGTTTCCCCAAGTCGGCGTCGAACGCGAACCGCACCGCGCCGCAATGGCAGCTCCCCAAGTGCCCCCGCGCGGTCGGGCGGGCAGCGGTCGTGGTCGAGGTCGCAGTTCCGTGGCGTGCATTGATGTCGTTCATGGCGTGTCTCCGTGGTTCGAACGTCCCGAAGACCAACTTAACGACCCATTCTGACAACTATATGTCATATTTTATTTGGGGGTCACCCGGCTCGTCCAAAGCGTCATCGTGGGGACCCGCAGCGAGTCCCCACACCAACGGTAAACTTCCGTATTTATTGAAAATAATAAACACGATCTGGGATGACGATCGCCCGGCCTCGCGCTCAGTCGAACGTGAGCTCGGCCATGCGGAGCTCGTTCGCGGTGTTCGCGAGATTCCGCGGATAACCGACGACGATTTTCTTACCGCACTCCGACGAAAACTCGGGGTGCTCGCGCGCGCCGTCGCTCCACGGCCCTTCGGGCGCGGGCGCGGTGCGCACCATCGCGCCGTTCGGAATGCCCGACGTGTACACCGCGATGTACGCCGCCGCGTTCGCTCGCCGACGCGCCGCCGCCGGTGTGGGAAATGTTCAAAGCGTACCGCTGGCCCGGTAACGTACGCGAGCTCTCGAACGCCGTGCAGCGACTCCTCGTCACACCGGAGCGCGCGCTCTCACCGACGACTCCCTCGCCGAGTCAACCGCCCGCCCGCGCCGACGACGCACCCTTGCTTCCGCTGCGTGTCGCGCGTCGTCCGCGGCGGCCGAAGTGAGAAACCAACTTGGAGGCCGGCTGTCGAAGCGCATTGATTGCCGACGACATCGAACGACCGACGTCGGCCAAAGCAACCTGCGACTCGAACGACGTCGAATTTCGCATGCCGCAAGCGGCCACCGGGTACTAAGTGCGCGGGCGAAATTTTATTTCCAAGGTGGGAGGGTTCTCCATGAACTTATCTTTAGGTTCGGTTCGCGCAGTGATTGTGGGCTCCATGGTCCTCGGTTTGGTCAGCGCGTGTGGCTCGGACACGTCGTCGACCGGCGGCTCGGGAACGGGCGGCGCATTCGCTACCGGAGGGGATGGGGGCTCCCTCAACGGCGGAAGCGGCGGCGGTACGTCGGCAACCGGCGGGGTCAGTTCCGGCACGGGCGGCGAGACTTCGGGCACCGGCGGTGAGACGTCGGGCACCGGCGGCAGCGTCACGAGCGGCGGCGCGCCGGGAAGCGGCGGCAGCGCGACCGGTGGAACGAGCGGCGGCCCGACGGATGGCGGCCCTGACGCAAGCGACGGTAGCGCGGGCGGAGATGGCTCGGCCGGCGACGCCTCGACGTCGAGTGGCGGCGCCAAGGGAACCGGCGGAACCAAAGGAACCGGCGGAACGACGGCCAGCGGCGGAACGACAGGAATCGACGGCGGAACGGGCGACGCTGGACCCATCAGCTGCGGCGCGTGTGGAGCGAATCGCGTCTGCGATACCGCCACCGGCGTCTGCGTCGCGTGCCTCGACAATACGAACTGTAAGGTGCCCGGTCGCCCCGCGTGCGACGTCGATACCTTCACGTGCGTCCAATGCACCGCCGATACGAACTGCACGGGCATGCCCGGGGGCCGCACTCATTGCGACAAGGCCACCGACACCTGCGTCCAATGCGTGACGACGGCGAACTGCACCGCCGGCACCCAGGTCTGCGACACGACGAACCACACGTGCGTGAACAAGTGCACGAACGACACGGGGTGCTTGCCGCCGACG
>DATBBD010000334.1:0-4926 GCA_036271175.1 Polyangiaceae bacterium
GACGAAGGACGTCGGCGAAGGCATGGGGCTCGGTCTCACGATCGTGCACCGGGTTGTCGCTTCGCTCGGCGGCACGGTCGGCGTCACGAGCACCGTGGGCGTCGGAACCGAGTTCACCCTCCGCATCCCGCGAGCAACGCGCCGGCTCTCGACGCCGCTACCGCCACCGCCACCGCCGCCGGAGCGCGCCTCGAGCAAGCTCGTCGCGGACGGCTGAAACACAGGCGATCTCCGAGCCACCGCGCCCAAGCGAGCGACGAACTGAACGGAAGAGCAGTTATAGCCGTCGATGGGTCTCGCGGAGGCGTCGAGAGCATCGGGGGTTGCGAGGCGCCTCGCTCGATATTGACACTGTTCGCTCCGAAGGACGTATGCTCCCGGGTCGGAATTCGTCACTTCGGGAGGGGCGAACACATCGTGACCTCAAGCATTTGCAGTGCGCTCCCCTCGAGCCGTCACCCGCAGACATGCGGTGTGCGCTGGGCGACGCGATTGGAGAATGCGGGAAACGAGTCGTGACCGCTCATGTCCTCTTCGTTGACGACGAACCGCCGAACCTGGCGGTTTTCGAAGCGCTTTGTGGGGCAGATTTTTCCGTCCTCACGGCGGGCAGCGCGACGGAGGCACTTGCCGTCTTGGCGAGCCACGAGGTCGGCGTCCTGCTGAGCGATCAGCGGATGCCCGAGACGAGCGGGGTCGATCTCCTCGAGCGGGTTCGCTCCGAGTTTCCGGACACCGTCCGCATGCTGGTCACTGCCTACGCGGACCTCGGCGCGACGATCGAGGCCATCAACCGCGGCCACGTCCGCAGGTACATCCGAAAACCGTGGGATGCCGAGGAATTGAAGGCGACGCTCGCCGAAGCGATGGCGCTCTACGAGACTCGGCGCGGCGTTCAGGCCGTCGAGCGGCGCCTCATCGAGACGGAGCGCGTGTACGGGCTCGGCATCGTGGCAACGAGCCTCGCTCAAGAACTCCGCGATCCGATCGCCACCGTCTCGCAACAGATTAAACACGCGCGCGACACGTTGCGCTCCGCGCTCGACGCGACGCCGTCTGCGGCGACGGAAGTTCGCGCGATGCGTGCCCGGATCGCCCAGGCCGACGAGGCGCTCGTCGACGCCGTGTCCGCCGCCGACGCGTTGACCAGCTTGGTCCGGGGCATCGAGATCCCCACCATGCCGCGCGACGACGGCGCGATCGACATGAGAAATCTCGTGCGCCTGACGCTGCGGATCTTGCGCTCCGAGCTCCGCGACGCCGAAGCCCGCATCGAGCTCGCGTCGGTCCCGAACGTGCGCGGATCGAGCGCGAAGCTCGGTCAGGTCGTCATCAACTTGGTCGTCAACGCCATCCGCGCGGTCGCCGATCGTCCTCGCGCGGAGCGGGTCATCGCCGTTCGGCTCTCGACCGCGGAGGGGTGGGTCGTGCTCGAGGTCGAGGACAACCGCGCCGCCCCGGTTACCAAGGCCATTTCTCGCGTCTTCGAGCTGTTGTCCAAGAACGAAGAGACGCTCGGAACGGGCCTCGGGCTCGCGATATCGAAGCGCATCGCGGAAGAGCTCGGCGGGCGAATCGAAACCGAAACGCGCGACGCCGGCCTCACTCTGTTCCGATTGCGCGTCCCGGTTCTCGACTGAGTCGACGCTCCCGCGGCAGTTATTTAGGTGCGTGGCCGTCGGTGGCGCCGCGGGATCGTCACACGCGCAAGCTCTCGACTTCTCTTCGCAAACGCGGAACTCTGTCGGTTCGATGGAGACCCTCGTTTGACCGCTCACATTCTCTTCGTCGACGACGACGAGTCCAATCTCATCGTCTGGGAGACGGCCTGCTCCGACGAATTCCGTGTGCTCACGGCGACGCGCGCGAGCCGCGCGCTGGAGCTCCTCGCCGAGAACGAGGTCGCGGTCATCGTCACCGATCAGCGGATGCCCGAAATCACCGGGATCGAGCTTCTCGAACGAGTGCGCGTGGATTTCCCGCACGTAGTGCGCATCCTCATCACGGCGTACTCGGACCTCGCCGCAGCGGTCGACGCCATCAATCGCGGCAACGTGCGGCGCTACCTTCGAAAGCCGTGCGCCTTGCACGAGCTCCGCTCCGAGCTGCATTCGGCGCTCGAGTATTACGAGCTCAGGATGCGCGTGCGTTCGATGGAGCGACGACTCCTCTTCACCGAGAGGGTGTACGCGCTCGGTCTCGTGGCGTCGGGGCTCGGCCGAGAGCTCGTCCGTCCCGCGGCCTGGATTCGCGAGAGCGTCACCATGGCGCGCACCGAGGTCCGTGCGGTCGTCGAAAGGCTCGACGCGCGCGAGACCGACACGCGTTTGCTGAGAACGAAGCTCGCCGATCTCGAGACGCGCCTCGGCTTCGCGCTCGAAGGCGTCGAACGCGTCGTGAGCATCGCGCACAGCATCGCGCTCCCGGCGACCGACGCCGTCACCGAAGACGTTGATCTCGCCGACGTCATTCGCGTGGTGCTCCGCATCGTGCGCGGCGAGATACGCCAGCGCGCCGAGATCGAGCTCGATGTCGGCGCCGTGCCGCCCGTTCGCGGCAGCGGCACGAAGTTGAGCCAGGTCGTGTTGAACCTGATGGTGAACGCGATCCATGCGGTGGGCGAACGGCCCTCCGGAGGGGGACTCGTGTCGGTGAGGTTGTTCGCCGACGGGCGCAATGTTCGACTCGAGGTCTCGGACAACGGGCCGCAGATCCCGCCGGAGGATTTGCCGCACCTCTTCGATCCATTCCATGCGTCGCGGACGCCGCGCGGAACCGGCATCGGTCTCGCCATATCCAAGACGATCATCGAGGAAATGGGAGGGTTCGTCGAAGCGGCGAATCACCCGCGCGGCGGCGCGTTCTTCCGCGTCACCTTGCCGATCGGCAAGGCGCCCGCTTCCTGATCCGTCGGCGCCTCGCGGCGCGCGACGATGAGCACGTTGTCGAGCAAGGACCAGCCGTTTTCGACGACGATGGCGCACGCGAGCCCGAGCGTTTCCAGGGTTCGGACGAGCTCCGCCGCGGGACGAAAACAGAACGATCCCGACTCGCCGCGGTAAAATCGCGCGAGCCGCTCGAGCGCGATCGTGAGTCGACTTCGCGGCGAGCCGGCGCCGTTGATCTCGCGCACGACGATTCTACCCCCGGGCGCGAGCGCGTCGGCGGCGCGCTTGAGCGCGGCGTCTTGAACGGTCCTGTCGGCGTAGTGGAGACAATCGACGAAGAGCACCGTGTCCGACTCGATGAACGTCGCGTTTCCGAAGTCGGCGACGTCGAACCACTCCGCGTCGCCGGCAGCGCTTTTCGCCGCCGCGATCCGCGCGGGGTCCGGATCGAAGCCCCGCACGGACGTCGCGCGGCCGAGCTCGAGAAGGGCGAGGCTCAACTGGCCGTAGCCCGCGCCCGCGTCGAGGAGGCGACCGAACGTTCCTTCGAGTGCCGCGAGGCTTTCGAGCGCCGGATCGAAGTGTAGTTTTCCCGACACGTATCCTCGGATTTTCCTGTCGACGGCTTGGTAGCGGTCGAGCGTGCGGCGCCGCGCGACGACGAGTTTTTCGTCGCGACGAGCCCGCGCGATTCGCGCGAACGCCCACGTCGTTGCTCCGCCGGTCAACGCGAGCGCCGCGCCGACGACGAGTGCGCCGACCACGAGCTCTTTCCCGAACGCCGCGAGGCCGAGGCTCTTCACCGCGTGGACGCTGAGCCGAGCCGTGTGACCCGCGAGAACCAAGGATCCGACCTCCAGCTCGGCGAGTACGAAGATCGGTAGAGTGAGGGGGTTCGAAATGTGCGCCGCGACGTACGCGATCGCTGCGTCGAGCTTGAAGGGGATGCACACCAAGAGCACGAGCCCGAGCTGGACTCCGAACACCGGGATCGAACCGACGAAGAGTCCGACCGCGACCGACGCCGCGAAACGCGTCGGCGACAAAGCTCCGCCCCGGAGGCGAAGCCATACCTCGGTCCATCGCTCTCTGATTTTTTGCGTGAGTCCCGCGAGTCGGTCAGCCACCGGCGTTTGCTGGAGGGCCCGAGCTTCGCGCCGGCGAGCGTGCGATGCGGAGATACATTTGTGCGCCCTTGTTGTCGGGGTCGTGCTCGAGGACGCTTTCGAGCTCGGCGATGGCCTTGTCGTTGTCTCCGGCGCTCAGGTGGAGGACGCCGAGCAAGATCCGGCTCTGCAGGTATCTCGGGTTGGACACCTTCGCGGCTTCGAAGTGCTCTCGCGCGCGCTTCAGGTCGCCCGCGTCGCGATAGAGCACGCCGAGCCGGGTCCTCAAGTCGGCGAAACTGGGACAAAGCGAAACGGCCTTTTCGAGCTCGCCGATGGACTCGAGCGTCATCCCGACATCCTGGTAGGCGTGGCTCAGTTCGGCGTGCATGTTGGCGATCTTGCCCTTGGCGAAAGGGTCGAGATCCTTGCCGCCGCCGCCGCGATAGCGAATCCCTGCGTAGATCTGGCGCGCGCGCTCGTACTCCCCGAGGTCGTTCAGGGTCACCATGAGGTTCAGCTGAGCCTCGGTGTAGTTGGGGTTCAGCGAGACGGCCTTTTCGAAATGCGCACGCGCCTCGCTCAGGTCCCCGTTGCTGTGCGCGATGACGCCCAACATGTCGAACACGTCGGGGAAACGGTCGGTGTGCTCGAGGACCTGTCCGAGCAGGCGCGCCGCCTGATCGTACTCGCCCTTGTCGTAGTGCTCGCGGCCGAGCAGGAGGAGTTGCCGGGTATGCTCGTCCATTAGCCCTGAGTCTCTTTGAAATGGGCCGAATCGCCAAGCAACCCGACATCGGGTGGGCGTCGACGGGCGAGCGGGCCGACCCATAGGGCTTGCTCCACGGACCCTCGACTGCTACCGAAACGGCCGTGGCGTCTTCACCCGATGTGAGGAGCCCCCGCCACGTCGGGCGGGTCACCGACCCGGT
>DATBBD010000335.1:0-4538 GCA_036271175.1 Polyangiaceae bacterium
GGTCGAGACGGCTCGGTCGACTGGTTTTCGTCGCCGCGCTTCGATTCGCCCGCGTGCTTCGCGGCGCTGCTCGGCACTGCCGAGCAGGGGCGTTTTGCGATCGCGCCCAACGGTCCCGTCGAGGCCGTCGAGCGCCGCTACCGGTCGGACACGCTCGTCGTCGAAACCGACTTTCGCACCTCGAGCGGCGTCGTCCGCATCATCGACTTCATGCCCCTCGGCACCGGGTGCACGAGCATCGTGCGAATCGTCGAAGGGGTCGCGGGGCACGTGCCCATGCGACTCGAGCTCGTCATTCGGTTCGACTACGGCTCGGTGGTTCCGTGGGTTCGTCGTGACGGTAACGGCATCTCCGCGGTGGCGGGCCCGGACGTGCTCTATCTGGACAGCGACGTTCCGTGTCGCGGCGAGAACCTGCGCACGGTCGCAGAATTCGACGTGACCCAGGGCGACCGGCGTCACTTCGTCGTCTCGTCGTGCTCGTCGATCGCCCCGAAACCGGCGGCGCTCGACGCGGAAGCGGCGCTCCGCGACGCGACGCGGTTCTGGACGGAATGGTCGCGTCGCTCGACGTACCAAGGCCGGTATCGCGACGCGGTCACGCGTTCGCTCATCACCTTGAAGGCGCTGGGCTACGGGCCCACTGGCGGACTCGTCGCGGCGGCCACGACGTCGCTTCCCGAAAAAATCGGCAGCGTGCGGAACTGGGATTACCGGTTCTGCTGGCTTCGTGACGCGACGTTCTCGCTCTACGCCCTACTCATCGGCGGCTATCAGGAAGAGGCCCGCGCGTGGCGGCAGTGGCTTCTTCGCGCGATCGCGGGCGATCCGAGTCAGATCCAGATCATGTACGGCCTCGCGGGCGAGCGCCGCCTCCCCGAGCTCGAGCTCGGTTGGCTCCCGGGGTACGAGGGCTCGGTGCCGGTGCGCGTCGGCAATGCCGCCGCCGATCAACGCCAACTGGACGTCTACGGCGAGGTGATGGACTCGCTCTATCTCGCGCGCCGCCACGGCATCGAAGCGAGCGGCGACGCCTGGAGCCTACAGCGGAAGCTGATGGAGTTTCTCGAGGCGCACTGGATGAACCCCGACGCCGGCATCTGGGAGATCCGCGGTCCCGAGCAACAATTCACGCACTCGAAGATGATGGCGTGGGTCGCCGCCGATCGCGCCGTGAAGTGCATCCAGCGCTTCGGTGAATCAGGGCCGCTCGACCGTTGGTCGGCGCTCCGCGACACGATTCATCGCGATGTGTGCGCGCACGGCTTCGATGCGAAGAGGCTATCGTTCGTGCAAGCCTACGGCTCGAACCACCTCGACGCGAGTCTCCTCATGATGCCGCTGGTCGGCTTTTTGCCGTCTTCCGACCCGCGCGTGAAGAGCACCGTGGCGGCGATCGAGCGCGAGCTCGTGCACGACGGGCTCGTCTATCGCTACGCGACGGAGACGGGCGTGGACGGGCTCGCCGCCGGCGAAGGCGCGTTCCTCACGTGCACGTTCTGGCTCGCGGACAACCTGGTGCGCCTCGGACGCCGCGATGAAGCGACGGAGATCTTCGAGCGGCTCATCGCCCTCGGCAACGACGTCGGCCTCATCGCCGAGCAATATGACCCGGTCGGCAAGCGCCAGCTCGGCAATTTCCCCCAGGCCTTTTCGCACGTCGCGCTGATCAATACGGCGCACAATCTGTCGACGCCGGAAGGCCCGGCGATCGACGTCGGGCGTCGCGGCCAGTGAGCGCTCAGAGCACGTCGCGCCACTCGGGCGACGCGGCGAACGCCGCGTGGATGAGCCCGACGTGGGAGTAGGCTTGCGGGAAATTTCCCCACATCGACAACGTCGCCGTTTCGTAGTCTTCCGACAATAGCCCGAGCGGGGACAACGTGGCCTGGACGCGGGTCATCACCGCTTTCGCCTCTTCCTTTCGCCCGATGTACGCCAGCGCCTCGATGAGCCAGAAGGTGCAGATGATGAACGCGACCGACGGTTTGCCGAAGCCGTCGTCGAGCTGATAGCGGAAGAGCCAGCCGTCCCGTGACAGCGCGGCGCGGACGGCGTCGATCGTCGCGATGAGACGTGGATCGTTCGGCGGCAAGAACCGGAGCGCCGCCATTTGCAGGAGCGAGGCGTCGAGGTCGGAGCCGCCGTGGCTTCCCGCGAACGCACCGATTTTCGTGTTCCAGGCGTCGAGCGCGATGCGATCGCGGATCGTATCCGCGGCCGCCGCGAACTCCGCCTTCAAGAGCGGCGCGTGCCGCCCGACGATGCGCGCCATCCGATCCGTCGCGGCCCAGCACATGAGTGTCGAGAACGTCTGCGGCTGCCACTCGGTGCGGTATTCCCAGATCCCCGCGTCGGGGGTGCCCGCAACGGCGATGGCCCGGCGCGTGAGCTGCTCGACCAGTTTCAGTACCGCGCTCGAGCGCTCCGCCGTGTAACGGTCGTCGAGAAAAATGGGGGCGAGCGCGAGCACCATTTCGCCGAACACGTCGTGCTGCGAGTGCTTCGCGGCGCCGTTGCCGACGCGGACCGGGCCGTGTCCGGAAAAACCCGGCCAATGTTCGAGGATCCGTTCGTCGAGGTCCGACTTTCCATCGACGCGATAGAGCGGCGCGAGGTTCAGATCGGCGGCGCCACCCGCGACGTTGAGCAAGTACCGGACGAAGTTTTCGCGCTCCTCGAAGTGCCCGAGCAAGCGCAGTGCGCTGATCACGTAGTAGGCGTCGCGGAGCCAACAATAACGGTAGTCCCAGGTTCGGCCGGTTCCCGGTGCTTCGGGGATCGACGTGGTCATCGCCGCGACGATGCCGCCCGTGTCTTCGAAGCAATGCAGCTTCAAGACGAGCGCGGAGCGGATCACCTCGGCCTGAAAGAGCGGCGGGATGTTGCAGTGCTTCACCCAGCGCCGCCAGTACCGGAGCGTCTCGGCGTACTGGAGCTCGAGGCGCGCTTCGAGCGCTTCTTCGACCGGCGCGCCCCACGTGAACGCGATGTGCCGCTTCTCGGTCAGCGCGAACGGCTGTCCGTCGAGATACGACAGGGGAATGTCCGTCGTGAGCCGTACCCGGCTCGCGAAGCCCTCGTATTCGACGTGATGGGAACCGACCGAGCGCCGCGGCGCCTCCTTGGTCCACCCGAGCCGTGGGTCGCACGTGACGCGCACGCGGGGCGCGCCTTCGAGCGGTTCCACGATCCGGCAAACTTCCGTCGGTCGAAAAATGCGGCCGTGCATCTCGTAGCGGGGGGCGAAGTCCACGAGGCGAAATGCGCCATCCTTCGTTCGAAATACCGTCTCGAGGACGTTCGTGTTTTCGACGTACCGCTGCTCGCCCGACGTTCCCTCGGCGGGCCCGACCAGGAATTGTCCGCCGTTTTTCTCGTCGAGAAGGGCCGCGAACACCGGATCCGAATCGAAGCGGGGCAAACAGCACCACACGATCGCCCCCGTCTTCTGCACGAGTGCTGCGATCTGACAGTTGCCGATGAGGCCCAAGTCTTCGAGTCGCACCATTGGAACGTATAGTCCGTTTGGCGCACCCCATAACCCCTTTCGTGCGGGGCAAATGGGTCGCTCCCGAGACGGCACTCCGGCGCCACTCGTGCGTCACGCCCGCCTGGTAACGGCAGCGCATGGCATCGTCTGATCCCATCGTCGTTGCTGCCGAAATGGGTTACGGCCATCTGCGCGCCGCGCTTCCGCTCTCGGATGCGCTCGGGTCCGAGCTCGTTCACGCCGATCGCGCGCCGTTCGCCGACCCCGACGAACAGAAGCTCTGGGCCCGCGTCAGGCAAGCGCAGGAGCTGCTCTCGAAACCCCTGCAGATCGCGTCGTTCCTCGGCGATCCGACCAGGCTCATGGACAGGGTCACGAAGATCCCGCCGCTCTATGCGCGCGTCGATCACGCCCATCCGAACCTCGGGGCGCGCGCCCTGGATTTCCTGGTCACTCGCGGGCTCGGCCGCGGCCTGGTGCGTCACTTGAAAGAGACCGGGGCGCCGCTCATCACGACGTTCTACGCCCCGGCGATCATCGCGGATCGTGCGGGGTGCAACTCGGTCTATTGCGTCGTGACCGACGCGGACGTGCACCGCGTCTGGGCGCCGATGCAAGGGCGCCACAGTCGTATCCGCTACTTCGCGCCGAGCACCCGCGTCGTGCGCCGGCTCGTCGCCTACGGCGTGCCGCGCGAGCACGTCACGCTGACCGGTTTTCCGTTACCGCTCGAGCTCCTCGGCGGCCCCGAGCTCGGGCTCTTGCGTCGCACGGTCGCTCGGCGCGTGGTTCGACTCGATCGACGCGGCGCATTCCGCCAACTCCACCGCTACGACCTGGTGCGCACGCTCGGCGAGCTGCCGACGCACGAAGAGACTCGACCACCCGCGTTGACGTTTGCCGTCGGGGGCGCCGGCGCCCAATCGGAGATGGCGTTCGACTTTTTGCCGAGCCTCCGCGACGCGATCGTCGGACGACACCTCACCGTGAATCTCGTGGCCGGCACGCGCAGCGACGTCGCCGAAGTTTTTTACCGAGCGATCCG
>DATBBD010000336.1:0-1882 GCA_036271175.1 Polyangiaceae bacterium
GGGCGCGCGGAGCACGGCGGCGTACGTCAAAACGACGAGATGCGTGAAGAGCTCGAGGTCGTATTGAAGCGTGTCGGTCGACCCCAGCCGGCGCAGTCGACGTCGCGTTCGAACGAGCAGCGACAGCGCGAACGCCCCGTCCAGAATGACCGCCCAAGGAGGCGGCAGCGGCTCGCCGGCGAAGCGCACCAAGCAGATGGCGAACGCGAGCGCGATGGCCGTCCCGAGGCCTCGAGCCACGGCCTTCTCGGCAGTGAACGCGACGCGCACGACCGGATCCATCCGCACGGGCCGTAACAGACCGAATCCGCCGCGGCCCACTTTCCGGAACGGCGCCGATGTGGGACACCTTTGGTAAGTGCGGCTCGGCCTCCGGCTACAGATCTTGCTGCTGCTCGGCGGCCTTCTGCTGGCTGCTTTTTTGCCGCTGTTCTACGCCGTCTCGACCTACACGAGATACACGCTTCGCGAAGTGCGGCAAACGACCGCACGCGCCCTCGGACGCGCCGTTGCCGCTCACGTTTCGGAAGCGCGTGCCCATCGTCCCGCGGCCGATCTCGAGCCGCTCCTATCGGCGGAAGTCGGGAACGGCGGTGTCGAAGCCATCACGCTCCTCGATCCTGTCGGCAAGGTAGTGGCACAGGCCGGCGATCTAGCCGACGCCGCGCTGGTCGCGGGCGTCGATCCGAAAAAGGAAGCAGCGTTCCACTTATTGACGCCACGCGGTCGTGTGATCGTCATCGTTGTCCCCGATCCGGAAGGCGCCGTCGTCGCGTTGCTCCGCGCCGACGAAGAATCGGCGAAGGTCGAGCCGCTCGTGCGGCTCTCGGGGCTCTACATGGGGCTCGTCGCGCTCGCGCTCCTCGTCGTTTCGTACTTCGCGCTGACCCGCTCGATCGTCCTTCCCCTCGACGAGCTGTCTCGCGCGGCGGAACGCGTCGCCGGCGGTGCGCGACGGCTCGACGTGCCGCGTTCGGGGGCGCGCGAGCTCGTGGAGCTCGGCACGAGCGTCAAGCGCATGACCGAGCGGCTCCTGAGCGAGGAAGAGGCCCTCCGAAAAAAGATCGACGAAGTCGAGCGCACGACCGCGAGTCTTCGCGAGGCACAAGATCGCCTCGTCCGTTCCGAGCGGCTCGCCTCCGTGGGTCGGCTGGCGGCGGGCCTTGCGCACGAAATCGGAAACCCGATCGCGGCGATCATGGGGATGCAGGATCTGCTCGTCCAGGGCGGCCTCGAACCCGAGCAAGAGCACGACTTTCTGGTTCGCATGCGCAGCGAAACCGAGCGCATCAACGACATTTTGCGCGACCTTCTCGACTTCGCGCGTCCCCCGGCGAGCGGCCTCATTCGCGAACCGGGTAACGTCGAGGAGGCCATCAACGACACCGTTGCTCTCGTGACCCCTCAGAAATCGATGCGCGACATCGAGGTTTCCGTCGAGATCGCCGCGCGTCTCCCTCTCGTCACGTTGCCCCGCGAGCGGCAGGTCCAAGTCCTCCTCAATCTGCTCATGAACGCCGCCGACGCCTGCGGTCCGCGCGGGCACGTCACGGTTCGCGCCGAGGGTTCCCCGATGGGCGTCCGCGTCGTGGTCCAAGACGACGGCCCCGGCGTGACGGCGGAGATCCGCGAGCGCCTCTTCGAGCCCTTCGCGACGACGAAGGAAATCGGCAAAGGTACCGGTCTCGGGCTCGCCGTCTGTCGCGGCTTGGTCGAAGCCGCCGGCGGCACGATCACCCTCGACGCCGAGTTCAACCCAGGCGCGCGCTTCATCGTCGACCTGCCGCGCGCGCCCGAAACCACCGACCGCGGCTGAGCCAAGGGAAAGCCGACGAGAAAGAAATCAGAGAATTCACCGCAGAGGTCGCAGAGGTCGCAGAGG
>DATBBD010000337.1:0-6837 GCA_036271175.1 Polyangiaceae bacterium
CTACGGTGCGGCACCGCGATCTGTTCCCCGCGTCGACGCTTTTTCGAAGATTTTCCGAAAAATTGCAGGGGTACGGAACGAACGACGCGCGGCGACGCCCGGCGTTCAGGTAGGGCAAAGAACGAAATCCTCGCCGTTCGACGTCGTGCAGGTGCACCCCACCGCGGGCGTCAGGCAGCCGCAAGAGCTGCAACCGGTGGGGAGAAACGGGCACGTGAACGGTGTCCCGAGGCAATATTGCTGATCGGTGCACGTCCGGTCGCCGCAGCTGTACGTGCGACCGCTGTAGACGCTGTGACACGTTCCCCCGTCGCAGATCGCGCCGATGAGCGCTTCGTCGCCGAGCGCCACTTCGGTTCCGTCTTCCGCGAACACTCCCTCGGGCGCGCAGGCGCACCGCGGCGCGGTCGCGTCGCATTCCGTTTCGGCGCTGTCGAAGGATTTGATCGAGCCGATGTTGATCCCGAGCAGGAGCTCGGTGCCGCAACAGTCGCGCTCGTGTCGGACCAAGCCGCAGTCCGCGGACGTCGAGCAATTTTTCGGCGCGAGGGCGACGAACGAATCAGCGCCCGTACACACCACGGAACCCGCGTCGGACACGCCGCCATCGCCACCCGACGCCGGCACACCGCCTGAGCCGATCGCGCCGCCGGTTCCGCCGGTCGCTGCACCACCGGAACTGGACGTCGTGCCGCCGGCGCTTGCACCGCCGGAACTGGACGTCGTGCCGCCGGCGCTTGCGCCGCCGGTGGAAGACACCGAACCTCCGGTGCCGGAGCTCGTGCCTCCCGCTGGGCTCGGAACGCCGGCCGCACCTCCGCTTGCCGTGCCGCCGCTCGACCCCGCATCCGAACCCGAAGAAGTGAAAGCCGTCCCCGAACACGCGGTCGCGACCGCGAGAGCGATCGGGAACACCAAGCCCAAGCCCTGCATCACAGCTGTACGTGCCTCCCGGCGCGCGGACACTAGCAGAGGCGGGCGCCCGTGGGACGCGATGCGCTTTTCGGCGCGAGCGGCGCCTGGCTCGGTCGCGCCGAGGAAGTAGTATTCGGCATGCTTCGCCGTTGGTGTTACGCGCTTGTCATCACGATGTTTGCTCTTGTTGCAATTTCGGCGTGCGACGACGGACCCTACGGTCGCTATCGGCGCGATTTTTATCCGTACGACCCTTGCCAGAGCTACTCGTCGTGTGGTTCGTGCACGCCGGTGCTCGGTTGCGGCTGGTGCTCGGTCGGAAGCTCCGGCACGTGCGTGAGCGATCCCGATTATTGCGGCACGAACGCCTTCAGCTGGACGTGGGACCCTTCGGGTTGCCCCGGAGCCGTCGAAAGCGACGGCGGAACGGACGGCGGACGAACGCCGTCGCTGGACGCGGGTACGTCGGAGCCGAAGGACGCGACGCCAAACTCGTCGGATGCGAAATCCGACGCCGCAACGGACGCCGCACACGATTGATGCCGCTGTCACGCCCCCACACCGTCACGTTCGATTGCTGGTCGACGCTGATCCACGAGGCAGAGTCGAGCACGGGCCCGAAAGCGCGCGCGGAGGCGTTCGCGCGATTGTCCGGCGTCGACCCCGAACGCGCTGCGACCGCGATCACCGAGGCCTGGAAGATTCACCAGATCCGCTGGCACGAGCGCATCGCGTTCACCGGGCGCGACATGACTCGTCACGCGCTCGCCGCGCTCGGCGTCGAGCTCGAACCCGCGCGCTTCGAGATGATCCTCGCGACGTTGGAAGACGAAATTCTGAATCACGACATCGTCGCGATCGACGGCGCTCGTGAGGCGCTCGAGCGCCTCGCCGAGAGAGGCGTCCGACGCGCGCTCGTTTGCGACACCGGGTTTTCTCCGGGGCGAGTGGTGCGACAGCTCCTTCGCCGTGTCGGGCTCCTCGACTATCTCGAGGTCACCATTTTTTCGGAAGAGGTCGGCGTGCCGAAGCCGCACGCGCGCGCCTTTCAGGCGGCGCTTTCCGGGCTCGGCGTCGGCGTCGAGGGCGCCGTGCACGTCGGCGATCTGCGCCGCAGCGACGTCGCCGGAGCCCGCTCGCTCGGCATGGGCACGATCCGCTTCGCCGGGCACAACGACGACGGCGCTTCAGGCCCTCGAGCCACCGCGGGCGTCATCGACTGCGTGCGCGCCGGCTGCGCGCCGCATTGTCCGCGCCCCGAGGCCGACGCGGTCATCCACTCGTACAGCGAGCTAGACCGCGTCCTCGGCTTTTAGAAGCTATCAGAAGCTATCTCAGAAACCGTAGCGAGCACCCCGCTGCTAGGAAGGCCGACGCAGGCATGCGCTGGCATTTCGAGGAGGCCGACCGACGCAGCGGGGGGCGCAGTAGGTTCATGAGATAGCGATCAGCCGTGGCAGCCGCCTTGGCTGCGGCAATCGTTCTGGCCTTTGCAGTCGTTGTGGTCGGTCTTGCAGCCGCCCTGATGAGCGCAGTCGTTCAAGCCTCGGCAGGCGTGTTTTTCGCCGGGCTTCGCCTCGCGCGTCGCGGCCGACGTCGGGGCCGCCGCTGCTGGCGCCGCGTCCTTGCTTCCGGCGCAACCGAGGAGGATGCCGCCCACGGCGGCGGCGATCAACGAGTGGGAAACGTTCATGATCCTGTCTTTCTGAGAGGGGTCTTTCGAGCAGCACCAGGGCGACCCTGCGTGTCCTTCTACGCTGGAGCCCGAAATGCGTTACGCGCGAGCGGTTGAAGGTCCCCTCGGACGCCGTTCGGGAGGGTTTCCGGCGTGCGTCGAGAGGTGACCGCGAGCGCGACCGGTCAGGATGAGCCGTTCGTCGTGTGGCGAGCCGCGAGGAGCGACGTGAGGGCTCGCCGCACATCGGGATCGTGTTCGCGGTCGAGCAGCTTGCGCACGCGCACCGGATCGGGCGGGGCGAGCCGAAGGAGCCCGCGCGCCGCCGCGCCCCGGGTGAGCGGAAGATAAAAGTCGCTTCGATTCTCGAGCACGCCGAGGAGCGCTTGCTGGCTCGCGGGCTCGTCGCGCTCCACCAGCGCCGCGATCGCGGCGAGGCTCACCTCGGCGTGAAGATCGGCGACGGCGTCGACGAGCGGTCTGCTCACCCCGCGCGGCAAGACGGCGCCGAGCGATCGCGCCGCGGCCGCGCGCGTGGCGGTGTTGAAAAAGCCGTCGCGATTTTCGAGCACGTCGCGGAGCGCTTGGCGCACCTCGTCGGTGCGATGGCTACGCAGCGCTTCGGCCGCCTTCACGGCAACCTCGGCGCTCGGGTCTCGAAGCGCGGCCACGTGAGCAGCCGTCACCGCCGCGGACGGCGCCTCCGTCGTGTCGACGACGGGCCCCGGCTCCTTGCGCGGCGCCGCGGGCGCGGGCGTCGCGCCGATGAGTTGGGAGAGCAGCGGCCACTTTTCGATCAAGGGCTGAACCGCAACGATCGCCAGCCGCTGAACTCGCACCGGAACGCGACGCACGATCGCGCGAAACGCTCGCTCGGCCGGCGAACGCAACCGGCGGGGGACGAGCGACAAACTCGACGAAGTGAACGACATGGTCGCGAGTCTACAGGAACCCGCGTTTCGGATCGTCCGAAGCTATCTCGTGAACCGACCGCGCTCGTTGCGCCGGTGAGCCTCCTCGGCCTTCGGCGACGCACGGCGGAAACATCGTCGTGCGTCGCACCGCGTCTCGTTCAGCCGGGCAGTTTGGCGGCCAGCACGTCGACTTTTTCGATCGCCGGCGGTTCCGCGAGAAGCTCCGGCGCGTTCTTCATGAGCGCCGCGGCGATGGCGCCGCCGAGGTGCTGGTTGCGCCCCGAGTCGTCCGCGAACGCGTCGACGATGTAGAACACGTTGGGCCCGCTGCGTAGCGCAAACCAGACGGGGGTGAATGCTTCGGCCACCGCGGCGGGCCTCGCTCCGGCGAGGAACTCCGCGACCGCGTTTTCTTTCCCGGCTTTCGCCACCAACCGAACGACCAGACCGACCTTGACCATGGGATGCTCCTCTGTGGGGTACGCCTAAATGGAACCGTTCGAAGTTACGCCCAGTACGGCCTTCGAGTTACGGAATCCACGGACGATGGCCGCCCGGGGGGCCCGGCGATTTTCGCTCGCCGCGTATTTGCCGGGATCTTTGGGTCAATTGAGCCAATTCGACACGCGTCGGGTACTCATGAAACCGTGGCCCACCCCGCCCGCACGACGCAATCCGGCGCCGGTCCGTCGGACGCCGCGCTCGTCGTCTCGGCGATGGCGGGCGAGGGCTGGGCGCAGGAAGCCCTGTACCGGCGGTACGCGCGGCTCGTGAACGGGCTCGCATTTCGTCTGATGCCGAACCGCGCCGACGCGAGCGACCTCGCGCAAGACGTCTTCGTGCAAGCTTTTCAAAGCCTGCCTCGTTTGAAAAATCGCGACGCTCTTTCGTCGTGGTTGTCGGCGATCGTCGTCCGGACGGCGCACAAGCGGATCCGGCGGCAGCGGCTCATGCGGCGCCTCGGTCTCCTGCGCACCGAGCCCGTGGATCTCGACACCGTCGTGTCGCGGACCGCGCCGCCGGACGCAGCCGCCGAAGCGCGCGCGGTCTACGCCGTCATCGAAACGCTTCCCGCGGAAGATCGCATGGCGCTCGTCTTGCGCCGCATCGAAGGGATGGCGATCGCGGAGATCGCCGAGCAGCTCGATCGCTCCGTCGCCACGGTGAAGCGGCGGCTCGCGTCGGCGGAGGCTCGGCTGTTCGAGCGCCTCGGAGAGTACGATGCCTGAAGAGCGGAAGCTGTCGCGATACGTCGGCGTGGAGTTCTCGGAGCGAGAGCTCGGCGAGCAATGGCGCGCCGTCGAGGCTCGACTCGGAACGCGGCGATGGTTGCCGCCCAGGGCTCTCGTATTTCTGGCAACCCTGGTGGCCGCAGCGGCGGTGCTGTTCGGGGTCGCGCTCCGGCGACCCACCGGTTCGGCGTGGGACGGCGCGGTGCTCGACAGCGCCGAGGCGAAGGTCTCCGTGTCGCTCGGCGACGGCTCGCGCATCGACCTCGACCCCCACTCGCGCATCGTGGTCGACGTGGCATCCGCGCGTCAGGTCCGCCTCCAGGTTGCGCACGGGACGGCGCGCTTCGACGTGGTGCACGTCCCGGATCGCACCTTCGACGTCATCGCCGGCGGCGTCCGCGTGCGCGTGGTCGGGACGCGGTTCTCGGTGACCGAGGCGAAGATCGAGGGCGGCGAGCGAGTCACGGTCGCGGTGGAGCGCGGCGTCGTCGAGGCCGAGGTGGATCCGTCCGAGACGCCGACGCGGATCCACGCAGGAGAGACGTGGAGCACGATTCGCCCGCTGGTAAGGGCAACATCGACGGCGTCGACGAACCCGGCGCCGTCCGCACAGCCGTCCACGCCGGTGGCCCCGCCCGCAGATTCGGCGCCGAGCGCGCCGGCAGATTCGGCGGCGCCGAGTCCAGCGCCGGAACCACCGAACGCATCGGAAGGCGCGAGCGCTCACGCCGGCAGCACGAGCTCCGCGCGATCATCGGCCGCCAATGGCGCCAGCTCGGGGGAAGACCCGAGCGCGCCAGAGCTCTTCGAGCGCGCGAACGCCAGAAGACAGGCCGGCGATCCGCGCGGCGCCGCGACGTCGTACGAGGCACTGCTCCGCCGTTATCCGAATGACGCGCGCGCCGGCCTCGCGGCGTTCGAGCTCGGACGCATCGACATGGACGTTCTCGGTGACGTGAACGGCGCGATTCGGGCGCTGCATCGCGCCGTCAGCTTGGCGCCGGGCTCGAGTTTTCGCGAAGACGCCCTCGCGCGGCTCGTACAAGCCTACGGTACGATGGGCGATCCTTCTCGATGCGAGCGCGCGCAAAAAACCTACCTCGAGAGTTACCCGAACGGCGTCCATGTCGGAGCGGTGCAGAAGGCCTGCGGCGGAGCGCATTGACCGGCTCATTTGCCGTATTTTCTCGGCTCACTCCGTTTGCGGCATTGGCCGTGTTCGCCTCGTTCAGCTTCGTCACGAACGACGCGCGCGCCGAGACGCCGTGCGGCGACGCGGGCGTTCCGGTCGTCCAGATCGCATTCGACGGCGCCGCGTGGAGCGCCGCGCTCGAGCAAGGCGTGGTCGAACAGCTCCGCGCCGGCCTTCGTCCAACGGGGCTCGACGTATGCGCCGGGCCCGGCGAACCGGCGGCGACGCCGGTCGCGACCATCGAGCTGCGACAGGACCCAGGCGAACGCGTCGTCGTGACCATCGAAGTCCGGGACGGCGTGACGCGAAAGCGCGTCGCGCGCGACGTCGATCTGTCGGCGCTTCCCGAGGACGGATACGCGCTCGGCCTGGGCGTCGCCGCCGACGAGCTCCTCCGAGCGAGCTGGGCCGAGCTCGCGCTCCGAGACGCCTCCGTGCAAGAAATAGACAGGCCGAAAGCCGTGGAGCGCACGCTCGAACGGTCGCTGAAACCGCCGGCGAAGACGAACGAGGCGGGCGCGGCGTTTGCCTACGACGGGTTCACCTTTCTATTCCTTTACGGGGCCGACGTGACGTTACGCCATTGGTTCGTCCCGCACTTCGCCGTCGAGCTCGACGTCGGGGCGCGCGGGGCTGGAGACGCGTATACGGTGAACGGAACCATCTCGACCACGGCGCTCGACGCCGCAATCAGTTTCGGGATTGGTAGGACGCCGCTCGGCCCGTTTCAGGTCGACGTAGAGGCCAGCGTGTTCGCCGCCGAGCTCCGATTTCGCGGCTCGCCCCTGCCCGGCGCTCGCGGCGCTGACCAGAGCGCCCTCGCCATCGCGGCACGCTGGGGGAGCAGGGTCAGCCTGCCGATCACGCCGACGTTCTTGGTGTCACTGCGCGCCGGGTTCGGGACCACGC
>DATBBD010000338.1:0-2088 GCA_036271175.1 Polyangiaceae bacterium
CGCGCTCATCGTGGGCACACCGCAATTCGTCGCGCCGGAAGTCGCGCATCGGTCGGCCCTGGATGCGCGCACCGATCTGTTCTCGCTCGGTGCGACCTTCTATTACACGATCACCGGGCGATCTCCCTACGCAGCGAAAACGTTCTCGGAGCTCTTCGAAGCGTGGAGCACGAAGCCGCTGCCACCGTCGCGATTCGCGATGGGCGCTCCCGAGGCACTCGACGCTCTGATCCTTTCCCTGCTCAGCGTCGATGCGTCGACGAGGCCGCGCACCGCTTTCGAAGTGATGCAGCGACTCGCGGTCATCGCCGACCTCGAACGCGCCGAGCCCGTCAGCGTCTCCGGGTCCTATCTTTCGAGCCCCGTGATGGTGGGGCGCGACCCGTCGATGGCGAAACTCCGCAACGAGATGACCCGGGCCTTCGATGGAATGGGGCGCGGCGTGCTCATCCAGGCAGGTGCGGGACTCGGGCGTTCCCGCTTGCTCGACGCTGCCGCGCTCGCCGCCAAAACACTAGGCGCGACGGTTCTGCGGGCCGATGGCAACGCGACCACCGGTGATGGTTTTCGCGTCGCGGAGACACTCGCGGAACAGATCGTCGATGCAGCGCCGAAAGCTGCATTGGAGGCCGCTCGCGCCGAGAACGTAGCTACGGTGCTCTTCGAAGACGGCGCGCATGAACGTGTCGACGACGTTGCACCCAAGCCCAAGCTCAAGGCGTTCGCGACGCTCGCTTCACGCCGCGTCGAGTTACAAAGCGCACTCGGTCGATGGTTTCTCGCCGTCAGTCGAGCCGTGCCGGTCGCTCTCGCCATTGACGACATCCACCGAGTCGACGAGCCCTCCTTGGCGCTGCTCGCGGCCCTCGTGAGTCAGGCGAACCACGCGCGGCTCTTTCTCGTCGCTACCGCGGAGCTCGGCGCGGAGCCCACCGATCGCATCGCGTTCGACGTGCTCACGAAGAACACGACGCAGCTGCCGCTAGACCCGCTCGAGCGCGAGGACGTCGATCGGCTCTTCGCCTCGCTGTTCGGCGATGTGCCGAACGTCCGCGTCTTGAGCGAGGGCGTTCACGCAGTCGCCAGAGGCAATCCGCGCGCCGCGATGGATCTGGCGCAGCACCTCGTGGACAAGGGTCTCGTTCGGTACGCCGGAGGCGCCTGGACGTTGCCGGCGTCCCTCGATCCGGCAGATCTGCCGGCACGCGCCGAGGAAGCAATCGTCGCGCGAGTGCTCGCGCTGTCCCCCCTGTCGAGGTGGTTGGCGGAAGCGCACGCCGTTGCCTCGCATGACGGTTTCACGCGCGGCGATTACATGCTTCTTCGCCCGGACGCCGGCACCACCGAAATCGATGCCGCCCTCGGAGAGCTCGTCTCCGCGCAACTCGTCGTCAGCGACGGGCGGCTCTACCGCCTTGCTCACCGCGGGCTACGCGCGGCGCTGACGTCGAACCGCGACGAATCGGAGCTCGCGGGACGACACCGCGCGCTCGTCGAAGTCTACCGCGGCAGGCTGCCGATCGCCGTCGTGCACCACTCCCTCTTCGGCGGCATGGAAGCGCAGGCGCTCGACGCGATCGGGCCGCTACTGGCCGAAACTCCCGAGCGGACCGAGCTTGCCAGCGGCGGCTTCAGCGCTTCGGAGCTCGCCGCGACCTTCGATCGGGCGCTCGGCGCAGCTGAACGACTCCGGAGATCTCCGCGCGAAGTGAACGAGCTCAGGCGCTGGGTGGCGTCGCTCAGCATTTTCTCGGATAGTGCGTACTACTGGCGCGCTGGGCCCGCGTGGCTCGAGCAGCTCAAGTACGATTCGGGTTACTCCGAGTGGGAAGCGCACCCGGAAATCGTAGAGCCGAGGCAGCGATTGACTGCCGCCATGGGGGTCGCCTACCAGCGGTACGCGGCGACGCCCGAAGCGGAGCGCGTGTATCGCCCCGACGAGGCGATCGGAGGGCTCGTCCGGTACGTGACGCTATCCATCATGGTGGCCACGAACCATCTCGAAGGCTCCACCACGAACTCGCTCCCGCAGCTCCTCGAGCCCTTTGCACCCATCAGCGAGCTGGTTCACTCGATTTGGCGGAACGC
>DATBBD010000339.1:0-5687 GCA_036271175.1 Polyangiaceae bacterium
GAGGGGATTGAGCGCCGCGAGCACCGCTGGGTGCATCAGGATCTGACGGAGCCCGATCGCGCCGAGCGTCGTGAACCAGACCACCATGATCGGGCCGAACACCGCGCCGACCCCTCCCGTCCCGCGTTTCTGCACCCTAAACAAAATGATGAGGATCGCGATCGAGAGCGGCACCACGAACGGATCGAACCGAGGCGTCGCAACGCCCAGACCTTCGACGGCGCTGAGCACCGAGATCGCCGGCGTGATGACGCCGTCGCCGAAGAGGAGCGCCGCGCCGAAGAGACCGAGCATCACCGCGATGCGCCGCGCGCGCGGCGGCAAGACGTTGCCCTGGGTGACCAGCGCCATGAGCGCGAGGATGCCGCCCTCGCCCTGGTTGTCCGCGCGCAGAATGTAGCCGACGTATTTGACGGAGATGATGAGCGTGAGCGCCCAGAAAATCAGGGAGAGGACGCCGAGCACGCTCGCGTGACTGACGCCGATGCCGTGCTCGCCGTGCAAACACTCGCGAACGGCGTAGAGCGGGCTCGTGCCGATGTCGCCGAACACCACGCCGAGAGCACCGAGAGCGAGGACGGCGAGCTTTCGGCCGTGCGGCGCCTCCGTGTGGCCGTGAGACCCAGCGTGTTCGGCAGCGACCTCGGACATGTCTTCCTTTAGCCGTATTGGGCTCGAGAACGCACGAATTCTCGCCGCGTTGAGCCCTCGGGATTCGACGCGACCACGTGCGCTGTCAGACGCCGGACTCGGAGCGAGCGTCGCTAGGCGGCAGTGCGGGGCTCCGAGCGAGCCCGGAAGGCTTCGATGGCCGCCGGGATCAGCGAAATGACGATGATCGCAATGACGACGAGATGGAACCGGCTCTTAACCGCAGGAATGTTTCCGAAACAATACCCCGCGGTAACGAAACTTCCCACCCACGCGACGCCACCACCGACGTTGTACGCCAGGAAGCGCGCGTAAGACATTTGCCCGACGCCCGCGACGAAGGGCGCGAACGTGCGGAGGATCGGTGCGAAGCGTGCGAGCACGATCGCCTTGCCGCCGTGGCGTTCGTAAAACTCTTTCGTGCGCTCGAGATGTTTTTGCTTGATGAAGCGAAACTCACCGGCGAACGCGCGGGCGCCGATCGTCTTTCCGATGCGGTAATTCACGGTGTCGCCGAGGATCGCCGCGAGCATGAGCACCGCGGTCACGACGAGGATTTGAATCGACGCGCTCGGCACTGCCGCGAGCGCACCCACCGCGAAGAGCAGCGAGTCACCGGGGAGAAACGGCGTCACGACGAGCCCCGTCTCGCAGAAGACGACGAGGAAGAGCACCGCGTAGAGAGAAGGCCCGAGCGCCGAGGACCACGCTGCGAGGTGAGTATCGAGGTGGAGAACGACGTCGAGGATAGTGTGAAGCATGCTGCGTTCGAGCGGGCTAGCAGGCGCGCAAACCGGCGACAAGGCCGTACTTTTCCGACTCGCGCCCAGAACTCACACGTCGTCCGTTGCTCGCCCGCGAGAAAAAGCGAGCGTTTCCGCGTGCGGCGCGGACTCGAGCGGGCCCCCGGCGCATCCGATTTGTGTTCTCCTCGGAGACTCGGAGCAGCCCTCATCACCATGTCGGAAACGGAGTGCGATCGCGTCTTGGAACGGCTGACCACCGACGCCGGCGGTGCCCGCCGTGAGCTCGTCACGCTGTCGGTCGATCACGTCCTCGGCAGGCCCCTTCGCGAGCTCGTGGACCTCGACGCGCTCCACGCGATCGTCGTCGAAGGGCTCACCGCCGACAACGTCGGTCGTTTCGTCGAGCGGCATCTGTCGCCCGGTTTTCGTCGCTACGCCGAGTACGTCGCAAGGTCCGACGAGACCGTCGGCGCGTTCGTGCCCGAACCGGCGCGGAAGAAAATAGTCGCGCTCGCTCGCGCCGCGGGCATTCCGCGGGCGCGCTGGACCGACGGACTCGTCGATCCGACGTTGCTCAAGAAATTGCTCGCGCCGGTGTGGGCCGGCGTCCTCGTCAATTTCGCCAAGCGGTTGCCGGTGCCGGGAATGGGCGGCGCCGATTCCGGGAACGCGTCTGCGGTCGGACGCGGCGTGAACGCCATCGCCGGACGCATCGGGCGCAGCGTGCAGGAGCGCGCCGAGAAACTCGTCGACGCGGGCCGCGCCGTCATGGGCGGGCTCGGCGCCGAGGTCGAAAAACGAATGAACGCGGCCGCCGCGGAGTTCAGCGACGGCGCGGCGACTTTGTTTCGCGACGCGCTCCGCGTCCGGCTCGAGAGCGACGAAGGCAAGCGCATCGTCGGCGAGCTCGTGAGCCATGGCGTCGCTCACGTCATGGCGACCGAGCTCCGCGTCCTGCATGAAGACGTCGCGGCACTCCCGATCGACGACGTTTTGTCGGTCGTTCCGCCGATCGTGCACCGTGGCGCGCCGCGGGAGTTCGTGCAGGGGCTCGTCGAGCGCGAGATCCGCGCGTTCCTCGACGTGGAGGGCGCTCGAACCTTACGCGAGCTCCTCGACGAGACGGGGTCTCTCGATCGGACGCGCGCCGTCGCGCTCGAACGCGTCGACTCCGCGGCGCAGGGCATCTTCTCGTCGCCCGCGTTCGCGGATTGGCTCACCCGCCTGCTCGCATGACGTCACCGGCGGGATTCGTCGGCCGTCTCGACGCGCAGCGAGTCGCCTGGCTCGTCGTCATCGCCGCGCTCGTCGCGTTCTTGCCGAGCATCGCCGACGGATTCGTGTTCGACGATGCGCAGCTCATCGTCCGAAACCCGTTCGCGCACCATTTTCATTTCGTAGGTCGCTGTTTCACGACCGATCTCTGGGACATTCCGGAGCGCCCCGTCGCCGCCGGCTCGAGCAAGTTTTATCGCCCGCTCGTGTGCGCGAGCTACATCGCGAACTTCCAGCTCGGTGGTGGAACGGCGTGGACCTTCCATCTCGTGAACGTACTCCTTCACGCGGCAGCGTCGGCGCTCGCCGCCCGGATCGCGCTCCGCTGGACCGGCTCGCCCGTCGCCGCCCTCGTCGCCGCCCTCGTGTTTGCGGTGCACCCGAGCCGAACCGAGAACGTCGAGTGGATTTCCGGGCGGACCGACGTGCTCATGGCGCTGTTTCTCTTTGCCGCGCACGAGCTCGCCGTCTCGGCGGCGCGGCGCGGCTCCGCCGCTCGAGCGGCGCTATCGGGGACGGCTTTCGTCGCCGCGCTTCTCTCGAAAGAATTCGCCGTCGCCTGGCCGCTCTTGCTCGGCGTCGAGTGTGTCCTCGCCCGTGAACGACCAGGCGACTCACCGCGCGAATACCGGTGGCTCTGGTTCGCGCTCGGAGGGTCGCTCGTGGCGTCCGCCGTTTACCTCGGCCTCCGCGCGGAGTTTTTCCCTATTCGGCCTCCCGAGGTCGATCGAATGGTGTTGCCGCTCGGCCTCCACGTCGCCTACGTGTTTCTGTCGCTCGGGTACTACGCGGAGCGCATCGCGTTGCCGTGGCCGCAGACGTTCCATTTTCGTCCGGTCGCGATCATCGGTGGTTCGCCGGTATTGTTCACGCCGTCGATCATCTTCGGCGTCGTGGTGGCGGTCGTCGTCGCCGTCTGGACGATTCGCGCGAAAAGACGCGATCCGACGCTCGCCGCGCTGCTCGCGATGACCGTCGTTCTGTTCTTGCCGATCATCAACGTGTCGTACACGGGCTTCCCTGGAACGACGGCCGACCGATTCCTCTATTTACCGCTCTTCCCGCTCGCAGTGGCGGTGTGCCGGCAAACTCGCGACGCGCTGACGCGCTACGCCGAACAGTCGCGCCTCGCGCCGCTGGTCGTCGGCGCGGGAACCTTGCTCCCCACCGCCATCGATTGGGTCCGGAGCCTCGACTACGCCTCGAACGAAACCGTGTGGCGTCACGAGCTCGAGGTGAATCCGAATAACCCCATGGCCCTGGGCGGTCTCGCCGAGGTGCTCTCCAGTGACGAGGACCCGAGACCCGCGGTGGCTCTGCTCGACCGTGCTTCGTCCCCGAACGCAGCGCAATTCGGGCTCCTCGCGAGCCCGACCCGCGTGTACATCGCGCTCCTCGAGCTCGAAGCGCGACGTGTTCCGGACGGCGACGAAGCGACGCTCGTCGCGCTCCTCGGCACCGTCGCTTCGGTCTCCGAGGGGCGCATGCCGCGCGCGGCGCTGCGTCTTCCGGATCTCGACCTTGCACCACCCGTGAGCGATCCGAACTTCGTCGTCCTCGCCGAGAACGCGAACGCCCACCTCTTGGTACTCGGCGCCGTCCTCGCGTCGCGACTCGGTAACGACGGGCTCGCACGGGCCATGACGAAGCGACTCGGCGACGACGCGCCGATCGACGGAGCCGCACGGTACAATCTCGCGCTCGCGCTCGCGCGAGGTGCCGACTATGACGGGGCGCAACGGGAGCTCGCCATCGGGCTCTCGCTCGATCCAGGCGCCGAGTTCAAGGCCGCGGCCGACGAGCTCGGAAATCGCCTCGCCCGCCTCCAAGCGCTCGCCGCCGGCCCGGGCTCGGCCCCCACCACCGCGGGCGTTCTCGTACGCGCCCGGATCTTCTTCGATCTCGGGGCGTATCTGCGCGCGGCCCGACTGCTCCGACCGCTCTACCTCGCCGATCCGACGAACGTCGACGTCTCGCACGCGTACACGGAAGCCCTGAGCTGGGCGCGCCTCGACGACGACGTTGCGGCGGTGATCGCGGGCTCGGTCGGGGCGTCGGCGGCACAGGGAGCGATCGACGAGCGAAAGAAAGCACTGTCGCCGCACACCGCGAGCCTTCCCAAAGCACCGGCCAATCCGCGTTACTGGACGATCGCGCCGTAAACCGAGCCCCGCTCGAGAGCGGCGAACGCGGCTACGGCGCGCGCCGTTTGGCTCCGGCTACGATGAGCAAGGCGGGAAGCGCGAGCACTGCGGCAAGAATGGTGGTCACTTCGCCCATTGCAGCCGCGAGCCCGAAACTGCGCACCGCTTGGTTGATCGAGAGCATGAGCGCGAAGTAGCCGAGCATCGTCGTGAGCGAACAGAGAATCACCGCGCCGCCGGTCTCGATGACGACGTGCGGGATCGACTCGTCGGGATGCATCTCTCGCCGCGTCATCATGTTCAGCGCGTAGTCCGCACCCACGCCGATGCTGATCGGCAACGCGACGAAGTTCAAGAAATTGAGCTTCACGTGATCCACCGCCAAGAACAGGATGAGCCACGACAACCCGAGCGCGAGCGTCGCGAGCGTGATGAACGCCGCTCGTCGTCCCCGAAACGCGATCAGCATCACGACGAGCGTGCCGAGAAAGCTTCCGAGGACGGCCTTCGGCGCCTCTTCGCCGACGGCGATGAGCATGTCCGAAAAAATGACCGGGTCGCCGGACCCTCGGATGACGTCGCCGTTCGGCAAACGCACTTCGCGAAACGAGTCCGCCCAATGCATGAGGTAATGCGCGTCGTAAACGCTCTTGCCCTCGGTCGGCACGATGTAGACGACCGTGCCGCGGGTCCCGTTTTTCTCCTGGAACGGGCGCGCGAGTTGCTCCGGCAAATCGGCGATGCCGATGGGCGCGAGGCTCTCCGGGATATGCGGCTCGAGGCGTTTCCAATCGGCGTCGGAGATGAAGTGACGCTGATGCGCACGGACGACGCGCTTCTTGATGTCGGCGAGGAGCGTGATTTTCTCGTC
>DATBBD010000340.1:0-10785 GCA_036271175.1 Polyangiaceae bacterium
CCTGGTAGAAACCGAACCGCGAGCGCTCGACCTCGGCATCGTCGAGGTCGCGACCGAAAGCGGTGAGACATCGCGCAAGGCCTTCGTCAACATCACGAGCTTCGGCGTGTCGGGTGCCATCGACCGCATCGTCAATCGCAGCCCGAAGTGGATGGGCGGCAGAGCCGCGTTCGCGCTCGCCACCGTCCGGGCGATGAGCACGTACCGAAACGCACCCGTGGCCATACGCCTCGACGGGCGCGCCTGGCACGAGGGCCGCATCGTTTCGACCGCGATCGCGAATGGGCAGTACTTCGGGGGCGGGATGCACATCGCGCCGGAAGCGGTGCCCTCCGACGGGCTCTTCGATGTCGTCGCGATCGGCGACCTCACGTTCTTCGAGTCCATGCGCAACACGCCGGACCTCTACCGCGGGAGCCATCTCGGGCTCGAGAAAATACGCACGGCTCGCGCCTCGGTGGTCGAAGCAGCCGCCATCGATCGACGGCCGGTGTTCGTCGATCTCGACGGCGAGACGCCGGGGCAGCTTCCGCTCAAAGCGTGGATCGCGCCCGGCGCGCTCCGCGTCCGCGCTTAGAAGCTATCAGCTGTCTCTTAAACCTACTGCGCCCCGAGCTGCGTCGGTCGGCTTCCTCGTGGCTTCAGCGCGACGCTTCGTAGAGACGATAGCTGCCGGAACGATCGGACGAAAAGACGACGTAGCTCAGATCGTCGGTCGCCCACACGTCGCGATCGTCCTTCGAGCTGTTCAGGGCATCGACGCGCACGGGCTTTCCGAACGGCGACGTGAGCGTCGGGCGCGTCGCGATCCAGATGTTCTCGGAGCGCGTGAAGAGGAGGTCGCTGTCGGCCTGGGCGAGAAAGCCGTCCGACTCGGCGGAGCTGGTGTTGAGCTCGGCGATCGGCGCCGCCGCGTTCCACGCATCGGCGGACGACGCGCGCGTCGCGAGGTAGAGATCGTAGTCGTCGGAGTCGCTATCTCGCCGCGCGAGCACGAGGGTGCGGTTTTGGTCGGCGACGGCGCTCACCAGATCGTCGCCCGCGGTGCTGAGCTCGGCGACGCGCTCGGGCGCCGACCAGGTGCCGGTGCGACTCGTGCGCGTGGCGTGGAACACGTCGAGGCCTCCTTGCGACTCGGAGCGATTGCTACTGAACCAGATTTCGAGTCCGTCGGCGTCGAGGGCGATGCCCGTTTCGCGATCGGCGGTGTTCAACTCGGTGACGGCCGCGACGTTGCCCCACGTGTCACCCGCCGCGTCGCGCGACGCGCTCCAGATGTCTTCCTTGCCCTGGTCGCCGTCACGCGTGGAGTCGAAGTAAATGAGCGTCAGATCCGACGTGAGCGACGGATCGTCGTCCTTGGTGTCGGAGCCGGAGATCGCGTCGATCGCGACGGGAGACGTGAAGGGCGGGCCCGACGTGGACGCATCCTGGTTCGATCCGGCGTCCTTCGACGGCGCGTCACCTTCCGATCCGGCGTCGCTCGATCCGGCGTCACCTTCCGATCCGGCGTCGCTCGATCCGGCGTCGGGCGCCGGCGTTCGCGACGCGATCCGGCCGTCGCCGAGCGACACCGCTTCGCCGCCGCAACTCGGCATCGTAACCAGAAGAGCGAGCACGAGCGCCGCCGCCCGGCGCTCCTTCACGACCCGCCGATCAAGGTCCGGAGGCGTTTTTCGTGGGGCGTGCCCGGGTGGTCGCGAAGGAACCGCTCCGCCGTGGAGCGCGCCCGCGCGACGTTCCCGCTCGCGACGAGCGCGTCGATGCGGAGCAGCGTCGCCTCTTGCCCGAGGGCGCCTTCCGGATAATCGCGACGATACTCGTCGAGCGCGCGCAGTGCCCCTTCGCCGTCCGACCCAGTCAAGCGAACGCGCACGCCGTCGAGCGCCGCGATCTCGCCCGCGATCGATTGGGTGGCACTCGGTTCGTCATGGCTTACCGTTGTGGGGACGCTCGGCGTCGTCGACGACACGCCGGTCACCGCGGCGGGCTCGGCCGCAGCGCGCGCCGGCCGCGTCGCAGCCGCCGTGCGCTCGGCATGCGTCGTCGTGCGCGCAGACACCGCGGGGTTCGTACCGCGGCCGCCTTGCGACGTGGCGACACCCGCCGCGGAGTCGTTTTGCGACGTCGCGCTAGTCGGATTGCTTACGTTTTGCGACGTCACGCCGCCCGCGACGATTCCGTTTTGCGATGTCGCGCTCGTCGGATTGCTTCCGTTTTGCAACGTCGCGTGGGCCGGATCGCCTTCGTTTTGCGGCGCGTCGTTGACGTCGTCGGCGAGCGTCGCCGCGGTATTGCCTTGAACAGTGTCCGCGGCGCTCTCGTGTTTTCCGACGCCGTGTGGCGATGACCCACGGTGCGCAAGGAGCGCCCCGGCAACGACCCCGGTCGTCGCCAACGTGACGGCGACCCATTTCGCGGCGAGCTTCGACGTCAGACTTCGCCAGGGCGAGGGCGCGCCGAGCTTCGCGGCATTTGCCATCGCGGGGGCGAGCACGACGTTCAACGACGCGGCGAGCTTCGCCAGACCGTCGGCGGGCGGCTCTTCCGCCGCGCCCGCGAGCAAGAGCCGGAGCTCGTCGTCGCTCGCGCCGCGATCGAGGAGTCGTGACGGATCGTTCACGGCGTGCGTCCTCCTGCCGGGCGCGACTTGTCGGAGGGACGGCCGTGGAGTGCGACCAATTCGTGGAACCGTTCGCGCGCGCGACGGAGCCGCGACGCCACCGTGCCGAGGGGGACGCCCACGAGCTCGACGATCTCCGGCGACGTCAACCCTTCGAGCTCGAAGAGGACGAACACGGTGCGGAGCTCGAGCGACATTTCGCCGAGCACGCGATCGAGGAGCTCGCGCGCCCGCTTTTGGTCGGACAGCTCGTCGGCGCCGGGCACCATCGACGGGTGCGCCTCGCTCGCGTCGTCGAGCGATTCGCGCGCGGCGCGACGGCGAAACGATTGCGCGACGCGAATGGCCGTGCCGAACGCGAAGGCCCGCTCGCGATCTTCCTCGATGTCGTCGAGCCGCTCAGCGGCGATGAGAAAGACCTGCTGCGTCGCATCGCCGGCGTTGTCCGCCGGCACCCCGAGACGCCGGAGCAGCCGCCAGATGAGCCGGTAGTCGCTCTGCAAGAGTCGCTCGAGCCGCTCGGTACGGTTCACCGCCACGAGCGGGGGCGCACCCGCCATCGAGAGACTCAGAGCCACGCGGGCATGATGCGCGACCGGCCGGTTTCGATCACCAAAAACGAAGAATGACGCGCGCTCCCGCGCGCGGCGCGACGGCCGGCACGCGATACACCGCCTCGGAACCCAACAGAAAATGGTCGCGGACCAGCGGGAACAGCGCCTCGGCGTCGACCCCGAACGACACCGGTGGCAGGGCGGCCCATTCGACGCTTGCCCCCGGTCCGACCGCCGTCCAGGGGCGATCGGTGTGCTTCGGGTTGTCGGTGTCGCTACCGGTCGCGGACACGCGGCCCTCCTCTAGAGTCGCGCACGCTTGCATCACGAAAGCGCGATGTTGGTACGCAGGGCACAGCGCAGCCACGAGTGCCCACGATTGGAACGACGCGCGCCCTTCGTTCGTCGTGTCGCCGACGGCCGCGCCGAAACGGGCGCCCACCCAAGAAAGCAGACCCCACGGCGCTCCGAGCTCGAAGAGCGCGCTCACCGCGCCTTCGGCCCCCAAGCGGACGCTCGGACTCGGCGCGGCGGACAAGGTCGGCGCCGCCGAGACGCGCAAATGAACGCGCGACGGCCCGCGAGCTCGCGGCGGGGGCGATGGCGGAGGTTCGGGCGCGACGGGCTTTGGAACCGGCGGCGTTTCGACCGCCGGGCGCGCGGTGGGATCCAACGTCACCGCCGTGATCAGCGCGACGGCATCGACGGCTTCGCTGCACGTCGGCGCGTCGATCCGTCGCGACGCGCCGACGCCGCGATCGTCGGTCACGACGAGCTCGGCCGTGACGTGTTCCGGAAGCTCGTGCACCGCGACGTCGAGGCGAGCGACCGACGACGGATCGGCCGGCTCGAGCGAACCCGAGCCCGTCCGCGACTCGACGCGACGCACGAACTCCGCGCGATCGGGACAATCGGGCGGCGCTGCGTACGTGAGCGACGGCGCGTCCGCAAACGCCTTCGGTGCCGACAATGCGCCGAACGCCGCCATTGAAAGCCCGACGACGCGCGCCGCGCGGTTTTCCGAAGAACAGCTCAACTGGACTTTCGCCGTTGTAGCCGACTCCGTGCACGGACGGCGAGCACACGAAGCGTGGGATTGCTCCGGCTGAGTGATCGATTCGCCTCCTTCGCGCATTTACGGTTCACAAAATGGCGACGTCATCACGAATCAACGCTCGCGGCGCACGCGCGCCTTTGACCTGTTCCGTCGCGCTCTCCGTCGCGGGGATCTTCGCCTGTAGTTCGTCGCCGTCGACGGGGCCTTCGCCGAGCGACTTCGAAACCGGCGGGGCCGGCGGTGAAACTTCCGTGGGGAGTGGGGGTTCCCTGAGCGGCGCAACCGGCGGCGACACGACGTCGAGCACGGGGGGCGGCTCGTCGAGCGGCGGCGCGACCTCGACTGGAACCGGAGGCGACACGACGACGGGCGGCGTCCCTTCTACATCCGGCGGCTCCGGCGGCGACACCTCGAGCGGAGGCTCACCGTCGAGCGGCGGCAACGCATCGAACGGCGGCGCGAACACCGGCGGCGACGCGTCGACCGGCGGCGGCTCCTCGTCGGGCGGCGCGAACACCGGTGGGACCACCGCGTCGGGCGGAACGACGGCGTCCGGCGGGAGCACCGGCTCGTGCACGACGCCGCCCGCGCCGAGCCCGCTGATCGGATGGGCTTCCGTCTCGGACGGCAACGTGAAGACGACGACGGGCGGCGACGGCGGCCCCACGACGACCGTGTCGTCGCTCGCCGACTTGAACGACGCGCTCAAGGGAACCGACGCGGCGATCGTGCAAGTGAAGGGCACCATTTCCGGCGACGTCACGGTCGGCTCGAACAAGACGATCGTCGGCCTCTGCGGCGGATCGATTCACGGATACATCTCGATCAACAAGTCGGTGAACGTGATCGTCCGAAACCTCACCGTCGTCGGCTACGACTGCACGGACAACCCGAGCGATTGCTCGGGCGGCAAGGACGCCATCACGGTGCAAGGCGCCGCGCATCACCTCTGGTTCGATCACGACGACATTTCCGACGGCTCCGACGGCAACCTCGATATGACGCACGCGACGGACTACGTGACGATTTCGTGGACCAAGTTCCACTACTCGGGCCGGCGCACCGATCCCGCCGGAGCCTCTGGCGGCCACCAATTCTCGAATCTCATCGGACACGACGACGACAACGCGGCCGAGGACACCGGACATCTCCGCATCACGTTCCATCACAGCTGGTGGGCCGCCAACGTCGTCGAGCGAATGCCGCGCGTGCGATTCGGGCAAGTGCACCTGTTCAACAACCTCTACACGGCGACCGGCAACGACTACTGCATCGGCGTCGGCAATAGCTCGAACATCCGCAACGAGAACAACGTCTTCATCGGCGTCGCCGATCCGATCAAGAGCTACTCGACCGACGGCACGGGCGTCATTCACTCGAGCGGCAACAGTTTCCAAAACACGACCGGTTCGAAAGACGACGTCGGTTCCGGCACCGAGTTCACGCCGCCCTACACCGCGACCCTCGACGACGCGTCCACCGTCGAAGCCGCCGTCCGAGCCGGCGCGGGGCCGCAGTAAGTAGCTACGGCGCGCCCGACGGAGCAGCGGACAGAGCGGGTTTATCGGGCGGCGCGGGTTTATCCGGCGCAGCCGTCGCGGGAGCTGGCGACGCGACGGGTTCGACGATGACGCGGTCTTCTTCGCCGAGGTTCACGGCCGAGACGACTTGCAGATCCACGCCGTCACAGGCGCGATGGAGCACGACGGGGCTCACGGCCTCGGCGGAGCAGCGCGCGGCGGGAAGGACGCGCTCGACGGAGAGCGCGATGAGTTGCGTCGCTTGTCCGATCGCTTCGGCGCGCGCAACGAGATCGGTCTCGGGTACCGCCGCGACACGGACGGCCTCGCCGAGGCGCGTGAACAGATCCGGACCGGTGATCCACGCGCCCTGGACTCCGCCGTGGTCGAGCCGAAGCCCGACGTCGTAGACCGCCACGCGGGAACTCTGGGTTTTCCCCTCCGGAATGTCGTACGGCTGCGACACGGTCTTGATGCAGCCGTCCTCGTCGCAACGCGCGGCGGGTTCCGTGAGCCGGTAGGCGAAAATGAAGTCGGAATCGAGCTCGGACGTGCGGCCGCCCCAGCGCCGAATTCCGGCGATCCGTCGCACCCATCCGCCGACGCCGGACACGAAGGCGCGCCGGTTCGTCTCCGCGATGGCGAGCCGCTGCTCGAGCTCGTTCGCGTGCGCTTCGAACGCGCGCTCGCCCCGCGCACGATACTCCTCGGTCATCTCGAGCTCGACGAGACGCTCGACGGCCTTGCCGGAATCGGCGCCGTCGGGGACGACCTTCAAAAAGAGACGGAGCCGCGAAGCGTCGTCCCACGCGACTTTCACGTAAGCCGGCTCGGCGAGCGAAAACCATTTCTCGATCTCGTCGCGCCAGGCGCCCTGTGGATGGCGATTCAAATAGTCGTAGCTCGCCGCGAGCTTCCGCTCGACCGTGCCGGCGACGCGAAACCGCCGATACGCGGCGTACTCGTCGGGGGACGACGTGGTGCGGCGTTCGACCTCGGCGCAGCTCGGCAGCGCAGCGCCGGCGATCGCGAACGCCAGAACGCGCGCGAGGCGAGCCCGCCCGTACTTCACGGGCGCACTCCCGGGCAAAAGTTACACTCGGTGGGCACCGTCGGACGTGAATCGGCGACGTACGCGCCGTAGTCGCTGCACGACGCGTACAGGAGCGCACGGAGACAGACTTCGCCGTCGTGAACCACCGGAACGCACCCTTCCGGAAATGCCGTCGACGTCGGCGTGAAGCCGTCACACGCCGCAGTGCACGTCTTGTCGTCGATACCGCACTCGTCGCAGCGCTCGCAATCGACCGCTTGCTTCGACTCGAAGAACTTCGTCGCGTCGAGCTCTTGAACGGGTTGGCCGCACGCCCCGATGTCGCCCGGCACCGGCGCGAGCGACAACAGCACGACGCCGATGAGCCCGAGCCCTCGCGCTCGCGAACGGCGCGGCTCCGGCGCCGAGGCGCGCGGCGGGCGTGCGTTCGGCGCGCTCACAGCACCTCGTAATCGTACACGACGCCGAACTGGAGCGACGCGATGGGGATGGTCGTGCGCGGCGTGTCGGGCGTGGCTGCGCCGAAGAACAGATCACCGACGAGATCGGCCGTGACGCCGAGCGCCGCCGTCAGATAGAAGACCCCACCGCCCGACAATTCGAAACCGGCGCTCGCGTCCGGCTCGATCACGATGGGGATACCGGCGCGCCCGACGAGCCCCCAGCGCGGCAACGGGCGATAGAGCAAGACGTACGACGGCGTGAGCACTTCTTGAGGCACTCCGTCGAGCGCGAAGGAGGCGTGGAGCGCGATGCCTTGCGACACCTTGCCGTGCATGTTCAACGTGGCGGCGGCGTACGCATCGAGATAGCTCGCGGTGAGCGAGAGTGACTCGGCCGAATCGCCGAGCTCCGTCTGCAATCGATACGGATCGTTGAACCGAATCCCCTTCCCGATCGCGAGGCCGCCGAAGAGGTGAAACGTCGTCTTCGCGGGCAACGGCGTTTCGCTCGCCTCGGGGCCTTCGTCCGCCGGTGGCGGCGCCGCTTGCCCGCTCGCATCGGGTTCGGCGGCCTCGGCGTCACGGGTCACTGGCAGAGCAACGGCGATCGCCGTCGCGATCGCACCGCAGATCAGCTTCCGCACGCAAGCTCGACGTCCGCCACGCGTTTCGGAATGGAGTCGCTCAGCACGCGGCGCCCTTCGGGCGTCACGAGCACGTCGTCCTCGATGCGGACGCCGATGCCGCGATACTCTGGGGGAGCTTCCTGGTCGTGGGTCGAGACGTAGATCCCCGGTTCGACCGTGAGCACCACCCCGGGCTCGAGCGGCCGATGCTTGCCGGCCACGAAGTAACGACCCACGTCGTGCACGTCCATGCCGAGATAGTGACTCGTCTTGTGCATGAAGTAGCGCTTGTACCGCTCTTCCGAAATCGCGGCGTCGACCGGACCCTTGACGATGCCGAGCGCGACGAGTCCCTCGGCGATCACGCGGACGCTGGCCTGGTGCACGTCGTCGAGCGTCTTTTCGGGTTTGCTCTCGGCGATGCTCGCCTCTTGCGCCCGGAGCACGATCTCGTAAATCGCGCGCTGCGGCGGCGTGAAGCGTCCGCTCACCGGGAACGTCCGCGTCACGTCGGCGGCGTAATAGCCATACTCGGACCCCGCATCGATGAGCAGCAAGTCTCCGTCGGCCATTTTGCGGTCGTTCTTCACGTAGTGAAGCACCGTCGCGTTCGGTCCCGAACCGACGATCGGTCCATAGGCGGGCCGCTCCGCGCCTTGTCGCCGAAATTCGCTCCGGAGCACGGCCTCGACCTCGTACTCGTACATGCCGGGGCGAGCGAGCGCCATCGCGGCGAGGTGCGCGTCGCGCGTGATGTCGATCGCGCGCTGCATGAGCTCGATTTCCGTCGCTTCCTTCAAGCGGCGCAGCTCGTGGATCACCGTCGCGGGGTCGATGATTTCCGTCGGGTAAGACGCTCCGCGGCGCGACCGCGGTCGCGTCCGATCGATGGCGTCGAGCACGCGCTCGTCCGCCGCGCGGTCGCGCCCGATCCTGTAAAAGAGGCGCTCCGCGTTTTCGAGCCAATCCGGAAGCTTTTCGGCGAGCTCCACGATCGGGTAGGCCGCTTTCGCGCCGAATTCGCTCTTCGCCCCGTCGACGCCGGCGCGCGCGCCGTCCCACACTTCGCGCTCCGGATCGCGCGGACGCACGAACAGAGCATACCGCTCCGGATGGACCGTGCTGAGCACCAGCACGGACTCGGGCTCGTCGAACCCGGTGAGATAGTAGAAGTCGGAGTCTTGACGGTACTCGTGCTCGACGTCGTTGTTGCGAATGGCCTGCGGCGCCGAAAAAATGACGAGCACTCCGGGGCCGATGAGCTCCAGAGCCCGCGCCCGGCGAGCGGCGTAAATCGGATCGGTCATGCGCGTCAGAGCTTAATACGATTCGGCGCCGCGGCGAGCATGCGCGCGCCCTTCCAAACCGCGGCGGCGAACACGCCGCGGCCGCTGTGCGTCGAAAATCGGGCCTCGTAGGTGCCCGCGTGGCGCGCACAAAAGGGCCCGTCTTCGTCGATGACGACCCAGCGCTGGCTCTGGTTCGTGAGCGACACACGCTCGGCGCGGGGCGCGACGACCACCACTTCCACCTCGAGGTCGTCTACCGGCGCGGCGGCAACGGCGAACACGCGGAAGCAATCACCGCGGTCGGCGCTCCATTGATACGCGGCAAGCGTCGTGCGCGCTTCGTCGACGGTGCCCTGCACGCGCCCGACGAGTGAAAGCCCATTTTCGGGTCCGCACGACACCCCGAGCCGAACGACGTCGACGTGCGGCACGATGCCGGGCTCGAAGCGATCGTAACAGCTCACCGACAAACCTCCGCGGAGCGGCAACGCGGAAGGAGCCGAAAGCGTGCTCCGCGCCGACGCGGACGCCGCGACCGGCAACGTCCCTGGTCGCACCGCGCTCGCGACGGGTGAAAGCACGACGCCCGGCGACGCGGACACCGCCGGAGTCGTGGGGACCGATTCGGCGGAAGTCGCCGCGGCGGTCAGTTTTCGCTCGACCGGCGCATGGGTGTGACAACCAAAGAGGACGACGTTTATCGCACAGAGCGCCGCAGCGTTTGACTGACGCACCGCGCCAGGGTACTCCGTTGCGGTGCAGAGTGAAGCTCCTCCCTCGGGGCGTGGTGACGCTGCGGAGCGCGCGCGTCGCCGGCTCGAGCGGCTCTTGCCCGAGCTCATCAAGCGGTTCCTCGAGAACGGCCTCGAGAAAATTGCCGAGGGGCCAGAAAATGTCCGAAATCTCCTCTCGGAACTGAAGCTTCCGAAGGAGGTGCTCATGGTGGTGCTCGCGCAGCTCGACGAGACCAAGACCGGCCTCTATCGCGTCGCAGCGAAAGAGATTCGCGATTTTCTCGAGCACACGAATTTCGCCGACGAGATCGCGCGTGTCCTCACGACCTTGTCGTTCGAAGTCAAGACCGAGGTCCGCTTCATCCCGAACGACTCGCGCCTCGGCGCAACGCCGGACATTCGCGCGCGCGTCCGCGTGAAGCGCAACGAGCCCGACAAAGACAAGGGCGCGCCGCCGACCCCACGTTCGCCCGCGGGGGAAGAACCGACGTGAAGCGCGACGAGGGGGCAACTCCTCGTGCGTAGCGCTGGGGCGCGAGCGAGCGAGAGCCGCCCGCGACGAGACCCTCGTTCGTCCTTTATTTTTGGGGGGCACGCGGGTCGGCGCGTCGCGGCGTTGACGCTGGCGCTCGCCGTCGTGTTCGTTCAGACGCCGGCCTTCGCCGACGTGTCGCTCGCGGCGTCGCCGGACGGCTACGTCGGCGCGTGGCTCGTCGCGGCGTTGCCTGCCGGCATGCCGCTCGACGCCGCGTCGCTGCGTCCCCGCTCCGCGGGTCCGCTCAGCGACACGACGAAATACATTCGCTGGTCCATCGCCGATGGCGGCACCGGCTCACTCGACGTCGCGCGCGCGGCCGGAAAAACGACGTCGCACGCCGTCGCCGC
>DATBBD010000341.1:0-3456 GCA_036271175.1 Polyangiaceae bacterium
TTCGATTGTGCAGCTTGTCTCTTCGATCCCGGATGCATTTGCAACCGTATTGCAAGAAACACGCATCTCTTTCACGAACAGGCGAAGGGCCCGTCGTGTTCCCTCACCGAGCACGCCTCCGAAAGCTTGCTCGTACGCATCGCCGAGGCGGTTGCGCGCGACCTCGTCCTCGAGCGCGCCGACGTCGCTCTCTGCGCGCATCATTTTGGGTCCCGGTAGCGGTCCGGTGGCGGACACTTCGCCGCGCTCCGCTCGCGCCGCGTCTTCCTGCTCATCCGTGCAGACGAACAAACCGCCCGTATCCATTTTTTTGAGCACGTCGCCTCGCAAAGCCGTCGCCCACGTTCCGCGACGGACGCGTTCGCTCAGCACGGCGTTGAACACGTCGGATTGGAGCGCTGAGTAGAGCAGCCGCAAAAGGCGCCCGTCGCGCGGCGGTTTTTCGAGCCCCGTGACGATCGCGAGCGCGCGCTTTGCGTTGTCGGCTTCTTTGCCGAAGCGTTGCTCGCCGAACGCGTTCGGCACGCCGGTCACGGCGATCTTCTCGGCCTCGTCGGTGAATGCTTTGGGATCCGGCACGTCGCGGACGACGATGCGAAATCGGTTCCCGTGAAGGTGGCCCGTCTTCAATTTGTTTCCGTGGCGCTTCGCATCGACGATCTCGATTCCATCGAGCGCGAGCGCGGCTGCACGTGACAGGAAATCTTCGACGGTCGTGCCGCGCGGCGGCTCGAGCGATATCCACTGCGTCGTCACGGCGCGCTTGTCCTTCATGCCGGCGACGCCCGCGTTCCGTGGGTCCGCGCCGAGCGCCTTCGCGATCGTGCGAACGGCCACGTCCGTCGGAAGGTCGCGCTTCTTCACGCGCAAATAGACGTGGTTTCCCTCACCGCTGGGCTCGTAAGCGGGAATTTCATCGACGACGAAGTCTTCGGGAACCGTTTTGATCTGCACGGAGGGGACGTAGCGCTATCATGTTTTCGTGGACCCGAAAGAACGTCTGATCGAGACGATCCGGAGCTCGATCATCGGCGACGACCGCGTCCTTCCGTGCACGTTCGGCCCGCGCCGCGTCACGTACGCGGACTACACGGCGTCCGGGCGCTCGCTCGCGTTCATCGAGGACTTCATCAAGAGCGAGGTGATGCCGCTCTACGCGAACACGCACACCGAGACGTCGCACACCGGCATGCAGACGACGCGCTTCCGCGAGGACGCGCGCAAGATCGTCCACGACGCGGTCGGCGGCGGCGAGGATGACCTCGTCATCTTCTGCGGAAGCGGCGCGACGAGCGCGATCAACAAGCTCATCGACATCCTGAACCTGCGCCTGCCCGCCGAGCTCGCGACGCGTTACGCCCTCGAGCAGTACATCCCCGAGAGCGAGCGGCCGGTGGTCTTCATCGGCCCGTACGAGCACCACTCGAACGAGCTTCCGTGGCGCGAGTCGATCGCCGACGTCGTCGTCATCGAGGAGAACCCCGACGGCCGCGTGAACCTCCCGGCGCTCGAGCGGGCACTTGTAGAATACAAGGATCGCAAGCTCAAGATCGGCTCGTTCTCCGCGGCTTCGAACGTGACGGGCATCGGCTCGGACACGATCGCGATCTCGACGCTGCTCCACACGCACGGCGCGCTGTCGTTCTGGGACTTCGCCGCGGCGGCGCCTTACGTGCAAATCGAGATGCAGCCGAAGGCGGGCGGGCCGCTCTCGTACAAGGACGCGGTCTTCATCTCGCCGCACAAGTTCATCGGCGGCCCCGGCACGCCCGGCGTGCTCGTCGTGAAGCGCAACCTGCTCAAGAACCGCGTTCCGTCGATGCCCGGCGGCGGGACGGTCGCGTACGTCACCGCGGATCACCACGACTACATCGCCGACCCGGTGCACCGCGAAGAAGGCGGCACGCCCGCGATCATCGAGTCGATCCGCGCGGGGCTCGTGTTCCAGCTCAAAGAATCCGTCGGCGTCGAGACGATCCGCGCGCGCGAGGAGAACTTCATCCACCGCGCGATCGACGCGTGGTCGAAGCACCCCAACATCCGCATCCTCGGAAACAAGAAGGCGTGGCGTCTCTCGATCGTGTCGTTCGTGATTCGTCACATGGAAGGCGCGCTCCACCACACGTTCGTCGTCGCGCTCCTGAACGATTTGTTCGGCATCCAAGCGCGCGGCGGGTGCTCGTGCGCGGGGCCGTACGGGCATCGCCTCCTCGGCATCGACACGAGCACCACCAACCGCTTCGAGTGCGCGGTCCTCGCGGGCATGGAGGGGATCAAGCCGGGTTGGATTCGCGTCAACTTCAACTACTTCATCTCGGAGACGGTCTTTCAGTTCGTGCTCGACGCGATCCAGTTCGTCGCGACGCACGGCTACAAGCTCTTGCCGCTCTATCGCTTCGACGTGCAGAGCGGGCGCTGGCTGCCGCGCGTCTCGCGCCCGAAGCCGACGATGCGGCTCGCGGATCTCTCGTATCGGTCGGGCAAGCTCGAGTACCGCTCGCAGCAGACGACGGAGCCCGAATGGGCGCTCGCGACGTACCTCGACGACGCGATGCGCATCGTCGAAGACGCGGAGCGCGAATACAAGACGATGCCGGCGCTGGAAGACGCGCCGCTCCCCGAGGATGCGGAAGCCCTTCGATGGTTCCCGCTCCCCGAAGAGGTCCTGTCCGAGCTCCGCGGCGAAGAACCGAAGACGCACTGCGCCCTCCGTTTCGCCTCCGCCACGCCCGTCTAGATCAGCACCTGGCGAAACTTCGACGGACGAGCTCGCAGTTTATTCATGCGATAAATCGCCTAAATTCAGGGGCAAACTTTACGAGGGTGCGATCGAATGAGTTGTGTGTATCCTCCGTCTCTCGATTCGTAAGGAGGCCTCACGTGATTCGTATTCAATCCTTTGCCCTCGTCATGGCGCTCGGCGCCGCTGCTTGCTCGGCTGATCTCGCCGTTCGTACGCCGGTGCCGCCGTCCGTCGAAGTCCATGCCGAGGCGCCGCCGCCTCCGGCCGCGAACGTTACCGTCACCGCTGCGCAGCCGGTCGCGACCGCGCAAGTCACGGTCGAAGCGCCGCCGCCGCCGCAAGCCAACGTCACCGTCACCGCACCGCCTCCGCCGCAAGCGGAGATCGTGATCGAGACGGAGCCGCCGCCCCCGCCGGTTGCGGTCGTCGAAGTCGTGCCGCCGTCGCGCGGTGCGGAGTTCATCTGGGTTCCCGGCTTCCACCGCTGGAATGGTCGCTCGTACGTCTGGGTCGCTGGCAACTACCAGCGCCGCCCGCACGCGCGCGCCGTCTGGCGTCCCGCACACTGGGAGACGCGCGGTCGCCGCCACGCGTGGGTCGAAGGTCACTTCGAGTGATCTGACCTGTTCGGTTAATCGGAGATGGCCGCTGCGTGGCAACGCGCAGCGGCCGTTTTCTTTTAATCCTCTTGATCGCGCGCGCAGCGGAAGCCG
>DATBBD010000342.1:0-12973 GCA_036271175.1 Polyangiaceae bacterium
TCGCGCTCGCCGATCAATCGCTGCCGGAGCAGGTGCTTGGCGGTCGGATCCGTTCGGCGTCCGAGCAACTCGGCGGCGAGCCGGCGCACGTCCCAGACCTCGTGGTCGAGGCAAGCTGCAACATGAGCCGCAGCCCTCGGATCGCGATCTTCGCGAGCCACGGCACGGAGCGCGGCCTTCACGACCTCGGGCTCCGAATGCGAGAGGGCGTGGATCAACGCGTCGACGCGACCCGGCGCGTCGATCCTTCCGATGGCTTCGACCGCGGCGACGGCGCGCATCGCCTCGGCCTCGCGAGCGAGCTTACGCAAAACCGGGAGCGCGTCGGGGTCGAGGGTTTCGCCGAGCGCGTCGATCGCCGCGACGCCGAGCATGTCGTCGCCGAAGGTGTCGACGACGCCGAGCAAGGGCGTGACGCCCACGGCGCGACCGCTTTGATCGCGCATCCGCCCGAGCGCGCGGATCGCCGCGAGCCTCACCTCGGGGACCTCGTCGGTGAGCGCGAAGGAAACGGCGCGAACCGCTTCCGGTCCGACCGAACGCGACAGTGCCTCGAGCACGGTGCGGCGCACCAGAGGGCTCTCGTTCGACGCCGCCTCGGCGAGAAACGCGACGTCGGCGCCCGCTCCCTCGAAGACCGGGCCGTCGATGACGCCGATGACGGACGCGGCGAACGCAGCGTCCGAGCCGTCGGGTCGCGATTGTCGCGCGAGCGAGCGCGCGGCTTCGGGATAACTCTTCGCGCACGTCGCGAGCGCCGCGCCCGCCGCTTGTCGAATCGCAGGCGGCGCGTCGGCCACGAGCCAGCGCCCGGCGAGCCCCAACGTGCTTTCGTCGCCGATACGGCCGAGCGCGACCAGCGCCGCGCGGACGACCTCCGGGGATTGCTCTTCGGTCGCGTCGATGATGGCTCGGCACGCGACGGAGCGCGTCGACTCGTCCGCGAGACGACCGAGCTGTTCGACGCACTTGGCGCGTTCTTCGGACGACCCCGTCCCCGTTCGACGCGCCAGCGCGAGGATTGCGGCCGGGCCGAGCATGTCGAGCGCCTGTTCCGCTTCGGCAGCGATGCGGTCGTCGGAGAGGGCGTCGATGACGGCGCCCGCGGCTTCGGTCGTCCCGAGAACCCCGACGACGAGCAAGAGGCAGCGTCGCGTCTCGAGATCGTCGCGCGGCGCACGCACCTGATCCACGAGCGCACGCTTCGAGAAATCGCCGAGCGACGACAGCGCAGTGCGCGCCGCGCGATAGGCAGCGGAGTCGTTGACGACGAGGGTCGCCAGCGCCCGCGTGGCCGCGATGAACCCGCGCCCGTCTCCGCCCGAGAGCGCGCGGACGAGATACGGCGCCGCATCGGCGTGACCCGATAGGCCGGCGGCGGTGAGGAGCGCCTCGCGAAGGACGGGATTGCCGAGGTGTGGTTTCAGCATCGGCCACGCGACGCGCGCGCCGAGGTGGTTCAACCCTTCGAGCGCGGCGAGTGCCGACAGCGGATCGTCGGTGAGCAGGCAGCGCTCGAGGAGCGACGCGGCGCGATCGACGTCGGTGCCGCCGACCGCGGCGATGGCTTCGATGGCCGCCGTCCGCACGTTGACGTCGTCGTCTTCGAGCATCGTCTCGAGCACCTCGAGCGACGCGGCGTCGCGTGACCGCGCGAGCGCCTCCGCGGCGAGCTTTCTGCCGTCCGCGTCGAGCGAAGGGACGGCGACCGCGAGCGCGTCGACGGCGAGCGAGCCGAACCCACCGAGCGACTCGACCGCGGCGTTGCGGAGACCCACGTTGTCGCCGGCACGGAGCACGTCCACCAGCGCGTCGATGACGTCGCGCGACGCGAGCCCGCGACCGACGCCGACCGCCTCTTTTCGGACGCGCCAGTCGCGATCGCCGAGGGCTCGGATCAAGAGCCGCGGGCGGTCGTTTTCCTTGGCGTCCGCAATACTCGCGACCGCGCGCCGCCGCTCTTCCGGGTCGTCGGACCCCATCGCGAGCTCGAGGTTCTGCTCATTCATGGCGGAGGCCCTGCCCTTCGAAGCCGTTGCCGAGCTGCGGATGCTCGCTGAGCGCCGCCTCGGCGAGCCCTTCCAATCGATCGACGTCCAGGACGAACGTGAGCATGCCGTTGTGGGGAATTACGCCGACGATGCCGCGGATGTCCTCGCCCCCTCCGAGCGACGGCGGCGGCCTCACCTGTTCCCCACCGGTACCGAACACGTCGGTCACGTGATCCACGATGAGCCCGACCGTGCGGCTGCGAACGGCGACCAGAACCCATTTCGAACGCGACTGCTCCATCGCCGGGCCGAGACCGAATCGGGAACGCAGATCGACAATGACGATGACCTGCCCTCGGTGATCGGCGACCCCCGCCACCGAGCTCGGCAAATGCGGCAACGCGGTCAGCGGACCGGGGTTCACGATCTCGCGCGCGATGGAGATCGGAATCGCATAGCTGACGTCGCCGACGATGAACCCGACCAGCGTCTTGTTCGGATCCGGGCGCTCTTTTTTGGTTCGTTTCCGCATGGCGGCGCTCAGGTCCCAACGATGCGGTTCAAGTCGAGGAGCACGACGAAGTCCCCTTCCGGGCGCCCGACGCCGAGGACGTGATCGGCGAGATCGCCGCCGAGAACGTTCGCCGTGAGCTCGAGCTCGCTCGCCCCGAGCCGGACGACTTGACGGACCTCGTCGACGAACAGGCCCACAACTTCGCCCGGCTCGGTGTTGGCGAGGAGGATCCGGGAGAGACGCGTCGGAGGCGCTTCCGGGAGCCGGAGTCGGCGCCGCAAGTCGATGACCGTGACGAGCAGTCCGCGAACGCTGCAGATGCCGATGATGTCGGGCGCCGCGCGTGGCACTTCGGTGACGGGCGGCGGACTCACGATTTCGCGAATGCCGGCCAGCGCCACCGCGTACGTGTCGGCGTCGAGGCGAAACGACAAGAATTCGCGCGGGCCAAGCGACTCCGCCGGCTGCCTTCGTTCCGCGAGCGACGTGGGGGCCCTCATCGCGTCACCCATGGCTCAACCGCCTTTCCCGGACGACGTCGCCGCTGAACATCTCTTCGATGAGTGCCGCGGGATCGAGCACGAGCGCGACGCGCTGATCGCCGAGCTCCGTCGCACCCGAAAACCCGCGGACGCGACTGAGCGATTTTCCGAGGGCCTTGATGACGATGTCCTGCTGCCCGTGAAGATCGTCGACCGCGAACCCCAGCCGGCGCGACCCGAGCGACGCGACCACGATGTACCCGCGCCGATGCGACGTCGCCCCCGGGAGCGGCGCGAGCCCGAACACCTTCGCGAGACGGCAAACCGGCAAGGTCACGCCGCGCAGGGTCGTGACTTCGCGGCCGTCGAGCGTCCGGATTTCGGCTTCGTTCAGCGAGATGGCTTCGGCGACGCTGGTGAGCGGCATCGCGAAGACGCGCCCCGCGACGCGGACGAGGAGCGCGCTCACGATGGCGAGCGTCACCGGCAACGTGATGGTCAGCTTCGTCCCGATGTCGGTCTCGCTGTGGAGGTCGATCACGCCGCCGAGCTTCGAGATGTTCGTCTTGACGACGTCCATGCCGACCCCGCGCCCGCTGTAGTCGCTCGCCTCGTCGCGCGTGCTGAGGCCCGGCAAAAATACCAGGTTCAAAATCTCGTTCCGCGCGAGCTGCCCGATGTCGTCGGGGCCGACCTTGCCGAGCGCGACGGCGCGCCGCAAAATCGCCCGCTCATCGATGCCGCGACCGTCGTCCTCGACCTCGATGACCGCGTGATTTCCCTTCTGGAACGCGTTCAGGGCGATCGTCCCCGCGACGGGCTTGCCGACGCGCCGTCGCTCGTCGGCGTGCTCGATGCCGTGGTCGATCGCGTTTCGGACGACGTGCATCAGCGGATCGCTCAGCTCTTCGACGATGAGCTTGTCGATCTCCGTCTCGGCACCGGTAATGACGAGGCGGATGTCCTTGTCCATCTCGCGGCCGATCTGCCGGACGACACGCGCGAGGCGATCGAACACCTGCCCGAGCGGCACCATGCGCACTTCGAGGATGCCGCCCTGCAGCTCGCCGAGCCTGCGGTCGAAGCTCCGCTGAACGCTGTGCAACTCCGAGCCGAGCTGGCGATGTCCCTCCGCACGGATCCGCTCGGCGAGACGTCCCAGCGTATTTTTGACGATCGCGAGCTCGCCGACGACGTTCATCAACGCGTCGAGCTTGCGGATGTCGACGCGCACCGTCTGCGCGACGGCGCGCAGGGCGGCGGCTTGTTCCGCAGGCGGCTCGATGAGCGGCGCGCGCTCCGACATCACGTCGCCTCGGCGTGGCACGAGCGACGGCAGCGGAGGCGGTCGCGAGGCCGCGTCGCGCTCGGGCGGCGCGGTCGCTTTGGGCTGCGACGCCGGCGAACGGATCGGGATCGCCGCGACGCTCACGCGCTCGCCGGAAAGCGAGTCGCGTAGCTCCTCCTCGGTCGACGCGGACGCGAGGAGAAGATCGAGCTCGATGGTGTCGGTGCTGGTCGCCGAACCGGTCGGCAGATACGTGATGACCTCGCCGTGCACCTTGGCGCGCGACTTGATGTCCTCGAGCGCCTTGTCGATCGTCGCGAGGTCGAAATCGACGCGCACTCGATAGAGGAGTAAACCCTGTTCGACCGACGTCCGGAGTCGATGCTCCTCGTACTCGGTCAAGACGGCGAGCATCGCGGCGTCGAGCTCGAAGCGGGCGAGCGTGTTCTTCTGCGCCGGCGCGGTCGAGCCGATCCGCCCGAATTCGCCGATGATGTCGTCCAGATGCGGCAGCGGGTCGTCGGACTTGGAACGCTCCGCGGCGAGCGCGGCAGAGTAAATCTCGACGGCCCGAAAGAGCAGATCCAGGACCTCGACGGTCAGCGCGAGGCGGCCGAGCCGGAGGCCGTCGAGCACGTCCTCGAGCCGATGCGACAGCGCACCCACGCGCTTGGCCCCGAAGAGACCCGCGAGCCCCTTCAAGGTGTGGACGGCGCGGAACGCCTCGTTCACCAGAGAAGGATCGAGCGTGCCGCGCTTGAGGCTCGCGTCGAGCGCGAGAAGGTTCCGCGACAGGGACTCCACCAGCTCCTGCGCCTCGGAGAAAAACTCCTCGCGGGCCTTGTCGATCCCGTCGGTCATTTCGTCGTGCCGCCGGATTTGCTCCGGGCGAGCTGCGCCTTGGCCGCTGTGCGGAGATCCTCGACGCTGAACGGCTTCGCGAGGTACCCGTCGGCGCCGAGCGAGAGCCCGCGCGCGCGATCACGCTCGGAAGATTGCGTCGAGATCAACAAGATGGGCGTCGAGCGATGGTGCTCGTTGGTACGAATGAAGTGGATGAGCTCGAGCCCGTTGATGTCCGGCATGTTGATGTCGGTGATCACCAAGTCGTACGGTCCGCGGGGAAGCAGACGGAGCGCATCGAATCCGCCCGTGGCCTCCACGACGTCGACGTCGCCGAGCTCGGCGCGATCGCCTTCGAGCGCCGAGCGCACGAACGCGCGCATGCTGAAGGAGTCTTCGACGATGAGAATCTTCGGCACGGCGGCTACCTCTTCGCCTCCTTCCGATCGGAAAAGAGCGCGCGATCCTTCGGCGCCGCATCGTAAACGGTCCGAAGCCAGTCGGTGAGATCCGCGAAAATCGGGTCGCCTTCCTGCGACAGGCCGAGCGCTCCGTGCGCTTTGCCGTCGTAAACTTTGACGGTGCCGAGATCCTTCGCCATCTGGGCGAGCGACGTGACCGGCTCTCGCGAGACGTTGTCGTCCTTCGCGCCGGCGATGAACGACGGCAGCATGCGGACGTCGGCGAACGGGCGATAGACGTCGAACCCCTCGATGGCGGCGCCCGGCGACACCAGAGCGACGGCCGTCACCTTCGGCTCCAAGCTGGCGGCGCGCGCGGCGAAAGCGGCGCCGAGCGACGACCCGACGACTACGACGCCGCGCGCCTTACCGGCGGTTTTCGACGTACCGAACGCGATCGCCGCGCGGACGTCGAGCACGAACGCCGACATGTCTTTCGGCTTCATCGTGGACCAATCGAGCCGCTTCTTGCCGCTCGCGGACACCGATTGACCGTGCCCGCGGAGGTCGAAGTTGACGATGTTGAATCGCTTCTCGCCGCCCGCGAGTTTGTCGGCGAGGGGCTCCCACTCTTTTCGATCTCCGCGAAAGCGATGAACGAAGACCAGCACCGGCGCCGTGTCGTCCCCGGCCCGGTACAGCGTTCCCGAAAGCGGAATCTTGTCGCTCGTTTCGAACGACACTTCTTGTGCCTGCGAGGGCGGCACTGGGGGCACCTCGGGCGTCTTCGCGACCGACGCCGACGGCTCCGGCGATCGCTGCGCGGAACTCGACGCGTGATCCCCGCTGCTGCACCCGCAGAGGACTACCAGACTGAGCCCGAACGGCGAGACCCAAAGACGAGACCGCATCAACCCAACATCCTATCAGGATGGCCGCCGTTTTGGGGTATCGACCCCGAACCGTCCGAGGGTCCGTCACGGACGGCGGCCACGGCGCGCCTCGACGTCGAGATCCGTACGCCCGCGGAAACGAGGGGACGTGTACTTCAGCAAGTTTGGCGGTGAGGTGGGTGCGCGTGCGCAAGGCCACGCCTCGGCGGCCGGACCATGGCGCGGTGAGTCCGAATTTTTCGTCGTATGGCCGCCGCTGCGACTCAGCCGCCCATCGCCGCGAGCGCCAGGGCCGGTACTTTGAGCCAGCTCGGCGAGGCTTCGAAGTTCTCGACGCGCTCGGCGAGCTTGTTCAACGTCTTGTGCGACGGGAAATAGATGGGCTTCGGCATCGGCTTCAGGGGCGCGCGCACGACGCACTTCTCGATGTCCTCGAGCATCACGGTGTTGTGGACCCAGCCGAGGCCGCTCTGAATGTTGGTCAGCGTCGCGCTCGGGTGGCCGCCCCAGGGCGTCGAGCAGAGCGCGTAAGCGAACGCCGGCCAGGCGTTGATCGCGACGGTGCCGTAGCGCAGATCGCGGAGCGCGCCGTCGATGGCCGTCTTTTCGCTCGAGGCTTCGATCTTCGGATGCACGAAGAGCATCGCGTTCAAGGTGCCCCACACCCGGTCGTTCGCGAACGGCACCGCAGCCGCGAGGAACTCCGAGACGTCGGTGCTGCCGATCGAAACCTCGTTCAAGATCGAACAGAACGGCTCGGTGACGAAGTTCCGTTCGCGCTCGTCGCCGGCGTCGAGACCGAGGATCAGCGTCCAAGGCAAGGTTTGATCGCTCCGGGCGCCGATCTTGCGAACGTCGCCGTGCCCCGACGTGAGCGCGTCGAAACGCTGAAACGCCCCGGGGTAATAGGCCTTTCGCGGCGGCACCCGCGCGAGCACGTCGCTCACGTTGGCGATGAATCGCTCGCGGTGGCTCCACCCTTTCGGCAGGACGAGCATCTTGGCGGCGTTGCAGTTGAACGACGCGTTCTGGGTGACCATGCCGGCGACGTTCTCGGCCATGCTGAGGAGCTCGGCGTCCGTGTACGGACCCGGAAGCACGATGACCGGGCTCACGTTGCCGAGCTCGCTCGTGATCGGCTTCTTCAAAATCGGGTCGTTGCGGCGCTTGCGATCGTCGCGTTCCGGGCCTGGCGGCCCCCAGACGATGGCGTCGTGCGTCTTGTCGGAGCCGGTGATGTGCACGTCGTCGACGTGCGGGTGGTAGCAGAGGTACGAGCCGACCTCGGCGCCGCCGTACACGATGGCGAGGTACCCTGCGTCGATGAGCGTCTTGAACGCGCGCTCGAAGAATTTGCCCAGGTATTCGTTCACCGGGTTCATCTTCAAGAGGCACACGTTGCCGTCGACGAACATCTTGTAGAGAACGTCCATCGGCGGAATCGACGCGACGTTGCCGGCGCCGAGGATCAACGAGAGACCACCCTCCGGGTCTTTCTTCTTGTAGAAGGCGGCCTGATATGCCCCCACTTCGTGGCGAGGAATGCCGGCGCGAAGCCAGGTCTCGGCGGTGACGTTCCCGTAGAGCGCGCGATCGTAACCGTCGTACGGCGTCACCCCGATCGCGACGGCCCCGTGAGCGAGATCGCGCAGGCGCGCCTCGTCGAGCGCGGGCACGCCTTGTTTCTGGACGTCCTCGAGCGCGCGAATCAGAAATCGCACGTTGCGCAGCGTGATCGCCGGACCGCCGAGCCACTCTTCACCCGCGACGGGAGCGTCGAAGGGGATGCCTTTCGCGCGACACGCCGCTTCCACCCACTCCCGCGAGACCTGGTGCATGCGACTCTGAATGTCGCGAAGCAGTCCGATTTTTTTCTGGATCGCGAGCCGCGCGAACTCGCGCTTTTGGCCCCCGAGACGTTCGATCTGACGGTCGAGCTCGGGCTCGGCCGTGGCGGGCCGGGCGTCGAACGAGCGCAACGGGTTGGGGCCGACGGAAGGACCGAGAATATCTGGCGAGGCGACCATGCGCGTTCCATAGCGCTCCGCCTTGCCGGCGGCTACGCTCGGCGCGCCGTGGTCGACCCCACCCCTTCGCCGTTTCCGCGGGGGGCAATTTGGATCGCGAGTTTCGTCGTGCTGGCTCTCTCTGCGGCGTTCGAACCGCCGCTCGCCGTGCCCGGATGCGTGGTGGTGCTCATCCTCGGGCTCAGCTTGCCGGAAATGATCGGCAAGGCGCGCTGGGTCAGCCGCGCCGCGCTCGCCAGCGCGGTGCTCGGTTGCCTCGTCGGCTTGGCGCGTTTCGCAACGTCGAAAGCGATGCTCGGCATCATCGAAACCGGCGAGAGCGCGTCGGCTCAGAATGCGCTCTCGCGCGTTCGCGAAATCGTCTCTGCCGAGGATGCGGCACGGCTCACGGCGCCGTACGACCCCGACGGCGATCACGTCGGCTCGGCTCTTCTCGTGACGGAGCTCGCGGGCGCGGCGCCGCTCGGCAACGGCGCGCGACTCGACCCCGCGCTCCTCAACTATACGTACCACCACTCCATCGAGACCGCGCTCGGCCCCGCCGCCGACGTCGAGGGCTATCTGTTCGTGGTGTGTTTGCCGACGAAGTCCGGCGGCTGGAACACGGAGCGCACGGACATCGACGACGACCTCTCCGAACGGCGATTCCTCGTCTACGGCTGGCCCTCCGAAATCGCCGAAGGGATGACGACCGTCTTCTTCACCGACGAGCACGAACGCATTCTCGTGCTCGATCTGCCGCGCGGCTCGCCGCCGCGTTACCTCGGCGCCGGACACCCACCGCCGTGTGACGCTGCGCTCGGCGGCCCCGTCAACGGATGGACGACGTGGCGGAACAAAGCACCGCGGAACACCTTGCCCGGTGACACCGAGAAATCTCCGTGACGACGCGCGCGTCGAGCCGCGTCGATCGGACATGACCGCGACGGGCGCTCGCCGGCGACGTCGTTGGTGAGCGGCGCGCCGCGCGACGCCGCCGTCAGACGTAGCCGAGCGGTAACTCGGTCGTGTCGACCACGTTCCGCATGACGAAGCTCGAGTGCACGCCGGTCACGCCGTCGATGCGCGTGATCTTGTCGAGCAAGAACGCCTGGTAGTGGTCCATGTCGGGAACGACGATCTTCAACAGATAGTCCGCTTCGTGTCCGGTGATGAGCCAGCACGCTTGCACCTCGGGGTAACCGCGCACCCGCGTCTCGAAATGCTCGAAGCGCTCGGGCGTGTGCCGGTCCATCGAGATCTGGATGAACGCCGTCAGGGTCAGCCCGAGCTTTTTCCGATCGAGCAGGGTGACCCGCTTGTCGATGACGCCCGCGTCCTCGAGCGCCTTGACTCGCCGCGAGCACGGCGACGCCGATAGCCCGACACGTTCGGCAAGCTCGAGATTCGATAGGCCCCCGTCGCGTTGAAGCGCGTCGAGGATGCGGCGGTCGAGGTCATCGAGAATGACCGGCGAGGGATCGCGGCGCGCCATGGGCAATTTTTACCCCGCAATCGAGACAATTGCGCAATTATTCTCCCTAATCGGCGGATATCGCATGGTCTTTGCAAAGATTTTGCGTATCTCGAGGGTTAGAGTGAGCTCCGTCGTGCGACACGGAAAGCCGCTCGATATCGCTCCCCGATTCAGCTTCGTTCTCGAGGAATCATGTCCTTCAACTCATCGAAATATCGACCGTTTGCGCCCATCCAGATGCCGGCTCGTCGCTGGCCCGATCGCGTCATCGAGCGCGCCCCCGATTGGTGCGCCGTGGACCTCCGCGACGGCAATCAAGCCCTCGTCCGCCCGATGACCGTCGAGAAGAAGCTCCGTCTCTTTCGAGTGCTGGTCGACATCGGCGTGAAGGAAATCGAGGTCGGGTTTCCCGCAGCGTCGCAACCGGACTTCGACTTCGTGCGCCGGATCATCGACGAGAAGCTCGTCCCCGACGACGTGCGTCTGCAGGTGCTGACCCAGAGCCGCCAGGATCTGATCGCGCGCTCCTTCGAGGCCGTCCGCGGCGCGAAGCGCGTCAACGTGCACCTCTACAACTCGACCTCGACGGTTCAGCGCGACGTGGTGTTCGGCCTGGACCGGAAAGGCATCATCGACATCGCCGTGCGCGGCGCGACGTGGATCGCGGAATGCGCCGAGGCCCAGCCGGAGACCGATTTCGAGTTCGAGTACTCGCCCGAGAGCTTCACGAACACCGAGCTCGATTTCGCGGCGGAGATCGTGAACGCCGTCACCGCCGTGTGGCGGCCCGACCGCGGGCAGCGGGTCGTGATCAATTTGCCCGCCACGGTGGAGGTCTCGACACCCAATGTGTACGCAGACATGATCGAGTGGATGATCGATCACATCGAGCATCGTCGATTTTTGCGAGTCAGCGTTCACACCCACAACGATCGCGGCTCGGGCGTCGCGGCGGCCGAGCTCGGTGTGATGGCCGGCGCCGATCGCGTCGAAGGCACGTTGCTCGGCAACGGCGAGCGCACGGGCAACATGGACCTCGTCACGATGGCGATGAACCTCTACTCGCAGGGCGTCGACCCGAAGCTCGATCTGTCGCGCATGAAGGACATCGTCCGGGTCGTCGAAGAGTGCACCGAGATCGCGACGCATCCGCGCCACCCGTGGGTCGGCGAGCTGGTCTTCACGGCGTTTTCGGGGAGCCACCAGGACGCGATCCGCAAATGTCTCGCGCGGCAGACCGACGCCGAACCGTGGAACGTCGCGTACTTGCCCATCGATCCGGAAGACCTCGGGCGTCGTTACGAGGAAGTCGTTCGGTTGAACAGCCAATCCGGAAAAGGCGGCGTGCTCCACGTGCTCGAGCGGGACTTCGGGATCACCATCCCGCGCTGGCTCACGATCGAGTTCGCGAAAGTCGTGCAAACGGAAGCCGAACGCACCGGCGACGAAGTCGACGCGCGCCGCGTCCGGCAGCTCTTCGACGCAGCGTACGTCGCAGTCACGGACGACGCGCGCGTGGTCGGCTATGACTTGGCTCGAGACGGCGAACGCGTGCACGCCGAGGTGACCTTGTCGGACGGCAAACGACTGTCCGGAAACGGTGGCGGCGCGGTCGAAGCGCTGATCGACGCCTGGGAGCGAGCGCGGAAGCTGGCCTTCACGGTGGAGGCGTTCGACGAAATGGCGCTCGGCGCCGGAACCGCAGCGAGCGCGATGGCCTGTGTGCGCGTCCGGGCGGGGAGCGACGTTCGCGTCGGCGTGGCGTTCGCCCCGGATACGACGGCCGCGACGCTCCAGGCGGTTTCGACGGCGATCGCGCGGTTCGAATCACCCGAAGAAACGGCCGTGAGCGCGGATGCGGGACGGCCCGGCGTTTCGTTCTCGCTCGGGTGAACCTCCCCGTCCTTGCAACCCGGTAGCCGCGGGTACAATCGTCGTCCATAGGAGACGACGATTGCCCTCGCGCGGAAGCTCGGACACGCAGACCGCGCGACACTCGGGCGGCTACACCTGGGCGGTCGTCCTCGCCGTGGCCGCGACGGGACTGTCATGGTTCGGGCGCCAGCGGATCGCGCCCCCCGACGTGGTCATGCTGTATCTGCTCGGCATCATGTTCGTCGCGGCCCGCAATGGCGCCGGTCCCTCGATGTTTTCGGCCGCGCTGTCGGTGTTGTCGTTCAATTTTTTCTTCGTGCCGCCGCTTCTCGCGTTCGCGGTCTACGACTCACGTCACCTCCTCACCTTCGCGACGATGTTCGGCGTCGGGCTCACGATCAGCGGGCTGACGTCCCGCATCCGGCGGCAAGAGCGCGAGGCCCGCGCTCGCGAAGAGAGAACGGCGGCCCTGTACGCGCTCAGCCGAGCCCTCGGGGCGGCATCCGTGCCGCGGGAGGTCGCCGATCTCGTGGCGCGGCAAGCCGCAGATTTGCTCGGCGCGAGCGTGCGCGTTCTCTTGCCCGACGAAGCCGGCAAGCTCGTCGTGGTCGGGAGCGCGGGGCCCGTGTACTTCGGCGCCGAGGAGCAGCGCGCCGCGACGTCGGTGTTCGAAAACCCCGGGCAACCGCGTCGCGACGAGACGCCAAGTGGAGCGGCGTTTCACACGCTCCGGGTCGGCACGAACGTCCTCGGCGTGCTCGCGGTGCTCGGAAAGGCGGCGCGCTCGGGCACGGTCGACCGCGCCTTCGTGGACGCGTTCGCCCAACAAGCCGCGCTCGCGCTCGCGCGGCTCCGGCTCGCCGACGACGCGCGGGCGGCGACGTTGCGCGCTCAAACCGAGGCGATGCGGAGCTCGGTCCTCAGCGCGGTGTCCCACGATTTCCGGACGCCGCTCGCCGCCATCACCGGCGCCGCGACGACGCTCCGCGACGAACCCGACAGCGTCTCGCGTGACCAGCGCTCGGATCTCATCACCGCGATTTGCGAAGAGGCGGAGCGACTCGAGCGCCTGGTCGAAAATCTGCTGGCGATGACGCGCGTCGCGTCCGGCGCACTCGACGTGAAGCGGGTCTGGACGTCGCTCGACGAATTGCTCGCGTCCGTTCTCTCGCGCGTCGAACCCACGTTGCGCGCGCGGCGGGT